>NZ_JADBVM010000099.1:0-25947 GCF_020244875.1 Microcystis sp. M44BS1 | reverse complement strand
TTTCTCGAAACTAATATCAATATTCTTTAACACTCGAAAGTCAGGAACTTGAACCCGTAGTAACCGCATTGTTAAAACTCCTGTAATCCTATCCTCTTGCTCATCTGCTTATTGTAGCTCACAGGCAAAGGTGAAACAATCCCTTATCCTGCCGGTCAAATTCCAGCAGATTTTTTCAAAAAAACCCTTGACAAATCCCCGCACTTGACAGATACTTATATATAGAATGAGAATCCGTGCCTGCCTGCGAACCCTCTTTTTTCAGGTTAGATAAGCGTCAAGAAAATAAAAATCTAATACCTGACCAGCGCTAAAGGGGATAGGTTATGACAACTAAAGACTTATACGAACAGGACTATCTTGCTTGGTTAGAAGAAACGGCCAAACAACTGCGACAAAGACAGACAGATGTATTAGATTGGGAACATCTCGGAGAAGAAATCGAAGCATTGGGGAACGAACAGAGACATAAAGTAGATAGTTATCTCCTACAATTACTCATTCATCTGCTTCTCTATCAATACTGGCCGGAGGAACGAGAAAGATGTGCGAAGGGATGGCAAGACGAAATCGGTAACTTTCGGGTGGAATTAGAACTTTTATTGGAGTCGAAAACCCTTTATAACTATTTTTTAACCAGAATCGCCGTTATTTACCCCAAAGCAGTGAAGCGAGTCCGACAAAAAAGCCAATTACCGGCCGCTATCTTTGCCGAAAGCTGCCCCTATAGTCCCGAACAAATCCTCGATTCCGATTTTCTCCCCTGAAATTCTGGCAGATTTTTTCAAAAAAACCCTTGACAAATCCCCGCCCTTGACAGATACTTATATATAGAATGGGAATCCGTGCCTGCCTGCAAACCCTCTTTTTTCAGGTCAAATAAGCGTCAAAAAAATAAAAACCTGATAACCGATCCCTAACTACCTATAAGCTTTTCATCCAATCACTAATCAACTGGTTAACCTCTGTGGGAATTTCATCGTGGGGACAATGACCGGCAGTTAGATAATATTCTGTCAGAGAAGGATAGTATTGACGGAATTTGGATCCGCGTTCCCTCGTATTCATCCAAGGGTCCCCCTCACCCCATAACATCAACAGGGGACAACTTAACTTTTGCAGAAGAATATCCACATTTTCCCCCCGGGGAGATTTAAACACAGAAGCAAAAACTTTGGCTGCTCCCGCATCCAGGGAAGGACGACGGATATCTTCTATTAACTGCTCAGTAATGGCACTGCGATCGAGATATACTTTCTCTAGGGTTTTGCGGATAGTTTTGGGTTGACGGGTATAGAGAAATAAGAGATAACTGGCCCAGGGTTGCAGCAAGATTGATCGCAGTAATTTTTGTGCTAAATTAGGCTGACGATTGCTTTCTGTATCGCTAAAGGGACCGGCACTATTGAGGAGAATTAATCCCCGAACATTCTCAGAGTGATTAGCAGCCACGCAGAGAGAAGCGTAACCCCCCAGAGAATTACCCGCTAAAACCGTCGGTTGCGCCACAACTTCCTTGATAAAATCATTTAATTGTTGCTGCCAAAGACTGCCACTATAGACAAGATCTGGTTTAGCTGATCTACCGAATCCTAACAGATCGATCGCCCATACTTCCCATTCTGAGGCTAAACCTTGCAGATTTTTTCGCCAATGGTCGGTGGAAGCACCAAAACCGTGGACTAATAGTAAAGGGGGTTTTCCCGTGACTCTAGTACCCGCTTGCACATAGTGTATCGAATGTCCTTGCCATTGCCAATTTTGCTTTATCGTCAGAGCAGCTGTATTCATCTGGTGTTTTGTTAAGTAATGTTAATAATGCTTAGTCTAACCGATTGAGAAACTGGAGACAAAGCTAGAGATTTTTGACCAAACCCCTTGACTGAAAACGGAACTTGACATATACTTATATATATAATGGGAATCCGTGCCTGCCTGCAAACCCTTCATTTTTGGGCAAATAACCCTAAAAAACACTCTCAAAAAAATCTTGAGCAGGATTAATCTGCCGGTATGGGTGGCTAACCCTAGATAATTATTCCTGAATCATTGGGACAGTTTTTGGCTAATTCTGATATAACAGCTATGAAGATTTTGACGATTTTACAGGGATTAATCGACAAAAATCCCTTAACTGAGGCGGATCTAGAAGAATTACTAGCGTTCGAATCCTTAAATTTTCACCAGACTAACCCTCTCATCCTACAGGAAAGGGCGGAACTATTAACGATTCTCTGGCCGCGAGTCTGGCAAAAATGTCAGGAGTTAGGGATAAATCAGCCAAATCAGATTTTGATCAGCTGTTGGCGCTTCTGGATTCCTTGGGCGCTAGAGCTACGCAGCCACGCAAAACCGTTGATTCAAGGCATTTTGGCTCCCCAAGGCACGGGGAAGACCACCTTAACATCCATAATGTCGATTATTTTAGCCTATTTTGATTTAAAAGTAAATAATCTCTCTTTAGATGATATTTATAAGACCTATAATGAGCGAATAAAATTGCGTCAAAAGGATGAAAGATTGCGCTGGCGTGGTCCACCGGGTACTCATGATATAGCATTAGGAATTAAAGTTTTAGAACAGGTTTGTCAGCAAGAAAGTCCGATTTTAATCCCGCGGTTTGACAAGTCCCTGCATCAAGGACAAGGAGATAGAATTGCAGCGGAACAAGTGGAACGAGTTGATATTCTTTTTTTTGAGGGTTGGTTTGTGGGCATGAATCCAATAGAAGAAACAGTCTTTGATCATGCCCCCGATCCGATTAATAGCGAAGAAGACCGACAATTCGCCAGGGATAATAATCAAAGATTGCGAGAATATCTACCCCTCTGGTCAAAAATCGATCGCTTACTGATTCTTTATCCCCTTGACTACCGTTACAGTTTACAATGGCGACAGGCAGCCGAAACAAAAGGAGGTATGACCCCATCAGAAATTGAGGAATTTGTCAAGTATTTTTGGAAAAGTTTACATCCGCAATTATTTCTCCCACCCCTGCTCAAACAAGCAGAGCTAGTGGTAGAAATTAATCAGGATCATAGTCTGGGAAAAATCAGTTATCAGTGAGCAGCAGGCAAGAGGCAAAAGGCAAAAGGCAAAAGAAAGAATCTGGCAATTCTCCTACCCAAAAAGAAGGTTAGAAACTAAGTCCATAAAATCTTCTAGCTTAACAAATTAGGTTTTAGATTCCGTCGAGTTAAAAGAAAGCTCCGAACTTGTCACTTAACAGACTGATAAGTAGTCGTGCAAAATTAATTTCCTAGTGAAGATAGGCAAGAGGCAAGAGGCAAGAGGCAAGAGCGGGGTTAGATATGTGTAATTAATTTTGCTTAGGTACTTAACTCCCATCTAATAACTGATAACTGATAACTGATAACTGGTAACTGATAACTGATAACTGATAAAGCTTATGATTGAAGTCGAACATCTGAGTAAAATTTATGGTTCTACCACGGCAATCAGTGACGTGGATTTTACCGTAGAAAAAGGAGAAATACTCGGTTTCTTGGGACCCAATGGAGCGGGAAAAACCACAACTATGAGGATTTTATCCGGTTATATTCCTGCCACAACAGGAACAGCAAGGATAGCAGGATACGATGTACATAAACAATCCTTAGAAGTGCGTCGTCGCATTGGTTATCTTCCCGAAAATCCCCCCTTGTATCCAGAAATGACCGTGGAAAGTTTTCTTGATTTTGTGGCACGGATTAAAGGCATCTCATCGGGGGATAGAAAAGCGCGGGTAGATTTAGTGTTAGGCAAATGTCAGTTACTAGAAAAAAGAAAAGTTATTATCCGCAAGTTATCCAAGGGTTATAAACAGCGTGTGGGAATTGCCCAAGCGATTGTACACGATCCACCGGTAATTATTTTAGATGAACCGACAGTAGGATTGGATCCGAAACAGATTATCGAGGTGAGAAATCTAATTAAAAGTTTAGCGGGAGAACATACAATTATTCTCTCCACTCATATTTTACCAGAAGTGAGTATTACCTGCGATCGAGCGACAATTATTAATCGGGGTCGCATCGTAGCCAATAATATTACTACCGCTACCCCTGCTGGTTCCAGTTATGAAATTGAGATCGAGGGTGATAGGGATTCCCTGCTAGAAATCCTTCAACAAATGCCCCAAGTCGAACAAGCAGCAAAAGTCGGCGATAACCTGCTCAAAATTGTTGGTCAAGCGGGGACAAACCTAGGGGCAGAACTTGCTAGAATAGTTGTCAACAATGGTTATAACTTATTAGAAATGCGTCGCACCCGTAAAACCCTAGAAGATATTTTTCTGGAAGTAATCGGCAGCGGGGAAAGTAACCAGCAAGAGGAGAGGCATGATCAATAATATCTGGGCGATTTTTCGCAAGGAATTTCAAAGCTATTTTACCGCCGCTAATGCCTATATCATTATGGGTATATTTTGGTTAGTAGCGGGATTTTTCTTTAACTCCCTTCTCTACGGCATTATTCTCGATATTGGTATCCAGGAACAATCGGGATTTCTGGTAGCCAGAGATACGGTATCTGAATTTATGACCACTTTCATCGGCATTATTTTATCCTCCTTATTGTTGGTAATTTTGCCAGCCCTGTCTATGGGATTATACGCAGAGGAAAAAAAACAGGGAACCCTAGAACTTTTAGCCACTTCCCCCCTGACCAATTGGAGTATAGCCATCGGTAAATTATTGGGAGTGCTGGCCTTTTTTACCGTGATGATTACCCCCCTCTGGATTTACGAAATAGTAGTTTTTAGTGCCGCAGTTCCCCCGGTGAATATAGCCAGTATTTTAATGGCTCATCTAGGATTAATTTTACTGGCAGCCGCCATCCTAGCCATCGGGATGTTTATATCTTCCCTCACCAATAGTTCTATCCTTGCTTACATCATCACCTTTATCACCATCTTATTTATCTGGATACTGGATGTAATTGCTAACAATGCCGAAACCTTCTTTCGAGATCGTATCGGAGGAGAAGTGGGAGAACAGATCGGATTTTTCCTAAAAGAATTGCTCTCCCATCTATCTTGGTATCAACCCTTTAACAATTTCGTGCGGGGAATTTTTGACAGTAGTAGTTTAGTCATCCTCCTCAGTTATATTCTGCTGGGAATCTTCCTAACTACTCAAGCGATCGAAGCGGACCGTTATCAAAGAAACTAACTATGAGATCCTGGCAAAAATACAGTAAATTTCTCTATATACCCGCCCTATTTCTGGGTAGTGCCGGCCTAACCGTGGGGTTAATCTCCGGTCAATGGTCATCCCTCTCTCTGGGGTTATTAATTGCCGGGGCTATTTTGTTTCTAGGGTGGCTGTGGTTATTAGTAATCACTTCCAAAGACTTTTGGCAAAAAAGAAGTACCCGCACCGGCACTCAAACCCTCATTACTACTATTATTGTTCTCAGCGTTATCGGTTTAATTAACTTTCTCGCCCTCCGTTATCCCTATCGAGTTGATTTAACCGAAAACCAAATCTTTAGTTTATCCCCCCAAACCGAAAGACTATTAACCAATCTGTCAAAACCAGTCAAAGTCTGGATTTTTTCAACCCGGGGAATCAGTGGCAACGAAGAGGAACTTTTAGCCAATTATCAACGCAAAAATCCCCAATTTCAGTACGAGATAGTTAACCCAGAGAAAAAACCCAATATTGTCCAAGAATTTAAAAAACTAGCTGATGATAATCTGTCTAGAGTCTATCTACAGTATGGTGACAAAAAACAACCCCTGAAAACTATTAGTGAACAGGAAAGTCTCACGGAAGCGAAACTGAGTAACGCCATCGAAACCGCTAAAACTAATCGCACTTTAACCGCTTATTTTCTGCAAGGTCATGGAGAAAATGCCATCAAAGAACCTCAAGGTGGATTAGTGCAAGCAGTCAATAGTTTAGAAGCAAAAGGTTATCAAGTAGAACCACTTAATCTAGTGGAACGTTCCACCATTCCCAATAATGCCGATGTCATTATTATTGCCAGTCCCAAAAGAAAAATATTTCCCCAGGAAGTCACCGCTTTAAAAAACTATCTTGAGCAAGGGGGCAAAATTTTATTACTGATTGACCCCCAAACCGAAACCGGATTAGAACCCTTATTAACCTCTTGGGGTGTGAAACTAGATAATCGGATTATTATTGATGCTTCTGGTGCCGGGGAAATAATCGGTTTAGGTCCGGCTAGTCCCATTATTACCAATTACGGTAATCATCCGATTACTCGCGATTTTGCCAACGGTATTTCTATCTTTCCCTTTGCTCGTCCCATCGCTACCGTTCCCATCGAAGGAATTGAAGCCGTATCTTTAATGATTACTAATGATAAAATGTGGGCTGAGAGTGATTTAAATAATCAGGATCTCCAGTTTAACCCTGAAAAAGATTTAGCTGGTCCCTTTGATTTAGGAGTTGCTCTGACGGGAAAAAAAGGTAAATTAATCGTGATTGGTAATGCCAGCTTTGCCAGCGATGGACTATTTGAACAACAGTTAAACGGAGATATATTTTTAAATTCTGTGCAGTGGTTAGCCAGTGGTGAAACAGCCACCTTATCTATCCGGGCTAAGGAACCAGAAAATAGAAGAATTAATTTAAATCCCCTGCAAGCTAACGCGATTTTTTGGATAGCGATGGTAGTGATGCCTTTAGTAGGATTTACCCTAGCTGGATTGACTTGGTGGCAACGTCGTTAATCGAGTTAGAATCTAGAAAAATGATCTCTCTTATTTACCCTAACTGCCATGACCACAACCCAAACTATCCCCCAATTGTTGACTTTTGATGACTATATCAATCAATATCCCGATGATGGACAACAATACGAATTAATCGCAGGAAAATTATTGGCCATGATGCGACCGATCGGAAAACACGAAGAAATTGGCGGTTTTATGACCATCGAGTTAGGATTGGAGATTAGAAGACGGCAATTGCCCTATTTTATCCCCAATACGGCCGCAGTAAAACCCCTTCGCTCTCATACGGGTTATCTACCCGATATTATTGTCTTAGACAGAGAAAATCTAGTTAATGATCCCTATTGGGAAACTGCTTCCTCAATTTCTCTGGCAACATCAGCTAAATTAATTATTGAAATTGTCAGTTCCAATTGGCGAGATGATTATCTGAAAAAATTCGACGACTACGAACAATTAGGAATTGCCGAATATTGGATTATCGATTATTTAGCCAAAGGTTCGGCCCGATATATCGGCAGCCCCAAAGAACCCACCATTTCTATCTATCAATTAATTGATGGAGAATATCAAGGTAATTTATTTAAACAGGATCAACGTCTTATTTCAGGGGTTTTTCCAGAGTTAAACCTCACTGCTAATCAAATTTTTCGTGCTAGAGCTTAAAGAAAAACCCGTATTTTTAGATTGGACTTATGGCAAAAATCAAAAATTGTCCTGAGAGTCAGGAGTCAGGAGCTTATAATAGAAAACAACTCAAGAGCGGAGAAATCAATCAATGTTTACCACAATAGAAGATAAACAAGCCCTTTCCCTCGAAGTATTTCTTGCCCTTCCAGAAACTAAGCCTGCTAGGGAATATTATCATGGAATTGTCACTCAAAAACCTATGGCCATCAGCGCACCCCTTCGATAGTATGGGCTGTTCCCAGATTAGGGTTAATTTTAATTTTTTCGAGAGCTTGTTCAATTTCAGATAGTAAATCTAGCCCTAATCCTATCTTTTGCTTCTCATAATATTGAATAGCATTGTCAAGTTCTCGTCTTGCTTCACTGTGAATAATAACAGGTTTCACGAATATTTCTCTCGTAATTCCAATAATACTTTATCCGATGGTTCACCCTTGGCTGTTCCAGCATAAATTTCGGCTAATCTTTGAGTTAATTCTCTATCCCAAGCCTCTAAAACATTGTCATCTACACCTTCATCTAAGGAATGGATGAGAAAGTAAGCTAGTTCAGCGCGATCTTGCACAGAAAGTTGAGCAAGTTCTATTTTGAGGGTTTCTGCTGTTTTAGTCATCTTGAAAGCATCTATAACCAGTCATCTTAGATTGTAGCAGCTCTCGGCTTGCAAGATAAACCATCCTCCTTAAAATCATGGGAATTGAGAGAGTTATGTCAAAAATACCCCCTCAACTGACTAAATGAAGGGGCATTCATGGTATTTTTAGAAGCAATTTAGCCTACTTTTGTGGTTTCTTTTTCGGTAGATTTGGAGGGTTTTAGTTTGCGCTTCACGGTTGAAGCTGCACCGAGAGTACCGAGGGCGAAGAGGCTGAGGGTTGAAGTGGGTTCGGGGACTTTTGCCACTAGGACAGGGCGAGGAAGTGTAGGAAAAGGGTTAAAAGCTGGAGCTTCAGGTGCTTCTGGAGGAGGAGAATTAGGAGGGTAAGTAGGAGGAGGGTTAGGCTCAGGAGGTTCCTTTATTATGATTTTTATTATATCAATAATTATAGGGATAATTTTTTCGGGTGGCACCCGATTTTTATTCCAATATTGAAAACCTGCAAACGTACCTGTTTCTACAATTCCACCCCCAATAAAATCTATCGGCTTAAGAGGGTCTGTCAGTTTAATTGATAAGTATTTCCCCTCTGGAGGAGCTCCTAGCGTAACACCACCAACAAAAGTTGTTGTTTGGGTTGGTAATAAAGGTTGACTAACAAAACCATCAGCTATAAAGGGATATTCTGAAGAATTGGGTGATGTAGATGTTTCAACTATATTGAAAGATGGTAAAAATGCTGACTCTATGATATTAATACTTGCTGGAGACTCTCCAAGAATATCTAAAATGGGAGCATCTAGGAGAATATGAGCATTAATAGTCGCATATCCAGAATCAAAATTAAAGTAGACTACATTGGTTTTAGTTGTATCTAATGTAAAAGACAGAGGGCCTGTGGGTACAGGACCATTTCCCGAATCAACAAATACACTATCTCCAGTCCCGGTGTAGCTTGTAACTAATTGAGACGAAACACCTGATATAGAGTACTTTCCATCTTGAGTAATAGTTGAAGCAGAAACTATGCTGGGAGAAAAAAATCCCAGTCCAAGTAATACTACGGATAATAAGTTTTTATGGATAATCATAAGTAACCGTCTCCATGCTTTTCTTAATTTGGTGAGTATGATCGCCCCCCCCACATCCAGATCAAGCAACAGCCCAACCCAAGACTAAAAGGAGATAGCAGAAGCATACACACTCCCCCCCCCACAACTGTATCAAAAGCTACAATTTAATAAATCTTTATATTCCTTTCCCCGATTAGCGATTCACAGGGGAAGATTGAGATATTCCCTCTTTGCGAACTATAATCCAAAAAAAAATTAGTAGTGAAAAAATTCAACCAAGCGATCAGCTACTAACATTGCCATTTGTTCGTCAAGACGGCTAATTTGAGCAACGATTCGGGTTTTGTCGATCGCTCTAATTTGGTCTAAGGCAATACTACCTCGCACATTTTCTTGGTCAATCGGGATTCTGGTGGGGTATTTTTTGACTGTGCTGGTGATGGGAGCGACGACTACTGTTCTCAACCGAGCATTAATCTCGCTAGGGGAAACAATAACACAAGGTCGGGTTTTTTGCAGTTCGGAACCCCTAGTCGGATCGAGTTCCACTAGAACCACAGCAAATCTTTCTACCATTGATTTTCTTGCTCGAACTCGTTTTCCACTCCTAACCAATCCTGTAACTCTGCTTCGAGCGGTTCGTCATCAAATAATTCAGTCCACCCCTCTCTCACCTTCTTTTTAGCACTCAGAATAATTTTTTTACCTTCGACTATCGCTTCGACTTCATCAGTGAGTTCGCACTGTTCCATAATCGCTTGAGGAATTGTAATTCCTTGAGAATTGCCGATTTGTATGATTTTCAGCAACATTTTTGACTGCTTGGTAAATACATTGTCATTATATCAATCAACCGCTTAAACAGCCCCACCCAACCCCAAAGGCAGACAACAGAATCATACACACTATCCCCATCAAAAAAGTATTAAAAACTACAATTTAATAAATCTTTACATTCCTTTCCCCGATTAGCGATTCACAGAGCAAAGAGTCTCAGGTGTTTTCCCCTGTTTTTTTTACTCCTTCTCAGGCGAACTATCCTCATTCCGTGAGATATTGTGGCGCAGTATGTCGGATTCGCCTTTGCCTTCTCCCTTGACTGATCCTCAACTCGATCGCAAACTAAATTCAACAGGATTACCTCGTACCAACCAGATGATAGACTGGGGATAATAGAAATAATTGAATATGGCTACATTACCGGAGGAAACCTTAACGAGCATTTGTGATCTACTGCGTCAACTAGCGGATCAGATAGAGTACGCATCGGCAACAGAATGGCAACTTTTTACAGAATATGGGGAAAATGAACGGACATTATCAGAATTAGAAGAATTATTTAATGCCAGAGAGAGGGTAACTAATTCCTACTCCCGAATTAATAATATCCTGCTGAGAATTTTACAAGAGCAGCCGACTCTCTCAAATACGATGCTAGAGATGTTAGAAAGAGCGATTTTGCAAGGAACAGCCAGTGTGGATGCTGTTAGTGCTAGTGTTGATGAAGTAAAGAGGCAATGGAACTTATGATCACTTACCGCACCTCCTATCCCGATGAAGCAACGAGAAAACAATGTCTTGAAAGCTTACGGGAAACTAACCGCCAGATTGAGCTTTATAATCTTTTTTTAGACGATATACTCGCCCAACTGGAAACAGAATCCCGTCAAAAGAGACGAGAAAGGCTATTGCAAAGAGGGCAAACTATTAAATAGAGGGATGCACAGAAGAAGGAGTTTCAGGTAGTTTCTCTTGTTTTACTCCTTCTCAGGCTGTATATCCTCATTCCGTGAGATATTTTGGCGCAGTATGTCGGATTCGCCTTTGCCTTCTCCCTTGACTGACCCTCAACTCGATCGCAAACTAAATTAAACACAATCAATATCAACCGACGGGATTCAACTGACCCAATTCCACGCTCTCCGCATCAAAGCGATTGTCCCCGGGACGATAGGAGAGAATTTCCCATCCCTAGTTAACAATAACGGGTACGGTAGGGATCGAACCTACAACCGTCCGCTTAGAAGGCGGATGCTCTATCCATTGAGCTACGTACCCAGGAAAGCACAATTATAGATTATAGCTCCAACAGTGACAAGTGGTAGGACTAATTTTCGCCGCTGCCCCTCTTTGCCACTGTCCAAGCTTAATGATGGTGGTGGTGTCCGTGGTGATGATGGTGATCGGAATGAATGTGAGGAATTGTTACAGAACTATTGACAGATAAAGCCTCTTGTGATAACAAAGCTTCGATATGTTCCTCGGCCCAATCGGCAGCCATCCGGCAAAATTCGGGGTTATCGTTGACACAGGCCATCTGCACATAATTAACTTGGTCGTGCTTGCGGCGTAAAGCTTCGATAATATGCTCTACATCCAGTAAAGTTTCGTGATTTTCCGTAGCAAAGCCAATCGGCATGAAAATTAAAGCTTTGGCCCCCAATTCAATTAAATTCTTCGCCGCTAACTCTGCATTCGGTTGCGTCCATTTAATTAAGGGGGTTTGGTGATTTAACCAACCCACAGAAATCAAGGGATAACGATAGATTAATTTTTCCCGGACTAACTCGTATAAAGCTTGACTTTCATCGATTCCCGACGTAAATCCCTTAGCTTCGTGGGGACAACCGTGATTCATTAAAATAATGCCAATTTGCGAGGGAAGACAGCTACTAGCTACCTCGGCCGCGATTTTTTCTTCCACTAACCGCGCCATTAAATCTATATAAGCGGGTTGGTTATAAAACGAGGGAATATAGCGCAATCCTTTAACCCAATGTTCCCCCGTTTGTCCTTGAGCTAAAGCTTTGTTAACTTGTTCGATCGCAATGCCACTGGTAAAGATAGAATCAACAACGAGGAGAGGATAGATCAAAATTTTCTCGAATCCCCCTTCGCGGATTTCCGTTAACACCTGTGCCGGTAAAAAAGGCGCGCAGAAGTTAAACGCTTTGAATACCTCCACCCGATTACCCCATTTTGCCTGTAAATTGCGCTCGATTTCCTGTCTTTGATGCTCAAAAATGTGGTTATGGGGTGAAATAAAGTGATTATGTTGGTGCTGCCATTCGTGTAGGTCAAATATAGCCAATAATTTCGCTAGGGGAGGATAAACCCAAGTCGGCACAGGAGCGAACTTAGCCGTCAGCAAATTTAAGGCCTGTTCATTATAGTTGGCGAAGTCCTCATAACTCTCCACTTCCCCGTATCCCATCAATAATACCGCCACTCGATCGCTGTGGTTGTGGGTAGCGGCTAACGGTTGTTGATCTGAAATGGCAACCACGTTTTTAACCCCGATTTTCTAAGTGAAAAACGCTATATCACTGGGATAGTAGCACTTTTCTATCCTATCCCCTCGCACGGGATAGACCGCTAAAAATTTATAACCTCTACAGAATCATACAGATTGCTTATCATCCTGATTAATAAAACGAGATGTAAAGAAACTTTAAATAATGTTAAGATCGTTGCAGTCCCACCTATGAGAGATATGACAGCAGGCGTGTTTGGTAGCTTACCTTTTCCCAATCAGAGCGGCGATCAACTCATCAGTAAAGTGGTGAGTGCTGCGATCGCTGCATTATTCAAACGCACAGGCAAGCTGACAGCGACTGTCCGCGCCGAACCCGTAGCCAAATTACTGCAAGGCAGTATCGACGGTTTTGACTTTATCGGTCAGTCGATGCTGATGTACAATGGCCTACGCATCGAAGCCATGGAATTGTACGTGCAAGCGGTGGCGATCGATTTTAGTGCCATTTTTACCGGACAGGTAAAACTCCGTCAACCGACGCGAGCCACTTTGCGGGTAGTTTTAACGGAAGAAGACTTAACCACCTCTTTTAATACACCTTTTATTGTCGAAAAACTGCAAAGATTAGAGTACGAAGGTAAATCAATTCACTGTCAGAACACGGAATTAATTCTCAATGACGATAAAACTTTAACTCTGAAAAGTCTAATTAAATTGGGAGAAGAAGAACCAATTCTTCTAGAAATGACCACTGCTGTGGTTGTGGAAGAACGGCGAAAAATTCAATTTGTTGATGTGGTTTATCAAGGCGACGAAAGATCAAAAGCTTTAGGAGAAGCTTTAATCAGCCACGTTAACAACCTCATGGATTTAGATAAATTTGCTCTCGATGGTACTCAATTAAGGGTCGATCGACTACGTTTAAAAGATAAACAGATCATCTTTTATGGTATCGCCGATATCGAGCGTTTTCCCCAAAGAAAATAGGCAACCATCAACGGGTCTAAAAATATCAAGAGTCTTACAGACTTTACCCTAAAAATGAAGTATAACCTAATTTGGTATTGACTCCTGAATCCTGACTCCTGAATCCCCAAAACGAAAACCTCGTATCTCACCATTGAGATAACTGCTGTAGGTTTCAATCGTGCTTGTGGCTACAGGGAGGCACAGGATCGTAACCTCCGGGGTGAAAGGGATGACAACGGAGAATACGCTTAATTGCTAACCAAGAACCCCGCAGCACACCAAAGCGATCAATCGCTTCTATGGCATACTGGGAACAGGTGGGTTGAAAACGACAGGAAGGGGGAAATAGCGGCGAAATAAACCGTCTATATCCCTCAATTAAGCCAATAAAAATTCCTTTCATCAATGTCACCTCGATCGCCTAAACTAAATAGATAGTCAATTTTCGCTTTTGCCACGTGGAACTATCCCACTCTCTCCTATTTTCGATCGGTTTGGTCGCCTGTTATCTAGCTGTTTTGATTCTGATCGCTGAAAAATTAAAAAGGGTTTTCAGTACCGATGGCGAAATTACCCGCAAAGTTGTCCACATTGGCACGGGAAACGTCATCCTTTTTGCCTGGTGGTTAAATATCCCCGCTTGGGTGGGAATAAGTGCGGCCATCCTAGCGGCAACTATCGCTATCCTATCCTATTTTTTCCCGATTTTACCCAGTCTTAATAGTGTCGGTCGCCGCAGTTGGGGAACTTTTTTTTATGCTGTTAGTATCGGTGTTCTCGTGGCTTATTTTTGGCCAATTTCTCACCCCGAATACGCAGCAATGGGTATTTTAATTATGGCTTTAGGAGACGGATTAGCAGCCCTAGTGGGACAAAATTTTGGTCAACATCCCTACAAAATTTTCGGCAGTGGCAAAAGTCTGGAAGGTTCCCTGACTATGTTGGGAATCAGCTTTTTAGTCAGCTTGATTATTTTATCTTTTGTTAATGGCATTAATCCGCCAATTATTCTAGTATCTTTATTAACGGCGATCGGAGCTACTATTCTAGAAACTTTCTCGAAACTAGGTATAGATAATCTCACTGTACCGATTGGTAGCGCCGCCATTGCCTATTTTCTTACCCAAATTTTCATCTCAAGCTAGTCTATCTCAGCTTATTCACAAAGGCCGAATCTAAAACCTAATTGGTTAAGCTAAGTAGGGAGGCACAATTATTTGTTAGGATGGGTTAGTGGTAGCGTAACATGATCGGGTGTTGGGTTTCATGCTTCAACCCAACCTACGTTCTATGTTAGCTGATAACTGATGACTGATAACTGATGACTGATAACTGATAACTGATAACTGATAACTGATATGACCTTTACTATCACTCAAAACCAAAATCAATATCTTACCTATTGTCTCAAGGATGAAGAGGCTGACGCTTATCTGGAAGTGGTTCCCGCTAGAGGAGGAATCATCACCCGTTGGCAAATTTGCGGAGAAGATATTTTCTATCTGGACAGAGAAAGATTCAAAGATCCTAACCTCAGCATCCGCGGAGGAGTCCCGATTTTATTCCCTATCTGTGGCAACTTACCCGATAATACCTATCAACACCAAGGCCGAAACTATACCCTGAAACAACACGGATTTGCTCGTGATTTACCCTGGCAAGTGAGCAAACAAACTGCCGAAACCGCCGCTAGTTTAACCCTAGAATTAAACAGTAATGAAGCCACTCGTCAAGTCTATCCCTTTGATTTTCAATTAATTTTTACCTATCAACTGCAAGGAAACAGCCTCAAAATTCACCAAAAATTTATTAATCTTTCCCCCGAAATAATGCCCTTTTCTATCGGGTTTCATCCCTATTTTCAAGTCACAGATAAAACCCGATTATCCTTTGATATTCCCTCCTCCCAATACCTCGATCAACGCACGAAAACCTTCCATTCTTACTCTGGTAACTTTGACTTTAATCTCGAAGAAATTGATGCCGCTTTTCTGCAAATTACGCGCCATCAAAGTAGTTTTAGTGATTCCTATCATCAGCGTCAAATTATCCTCAGTTACGATAATCTCTATACAACTATAGTTTTTTGGACTCTGAAAGATAAAAATTATATCTGTCTCGAACCCTGGAGCGCTCCCCGCAACGCCCTCAACACAGGCGAACATTTGACCTACCTAGAACCCCATAGTAGCCGTGAGGCGATCGTGGAAATGCGAGTCAATCAAATTTAAATTACCCCTTGACTTAGCCCAAATAAGATGTTATATTGATGAATCGTGTGCAGAACACGAAACGGGTCGCTAGCTCAGCGGTAGAGCACTCGGCTTTTAACCGATTGGTCTTGGGTTCGAATCCCAGGCGACCCATAAAAACTTACTGATACAGAAAGATTGACTTGTCTTCCCCTGTCTATGGATTAGCCTTGCATACCAGCAGTCCCCAACTAGGACTGGCCCTCTCTAATTTCAGTGATGATAGTCGTCAACAAACTTGGGACTTAGACAGGGATTTATCGAACCTATTCCACCCCTATCTAAAACAGTTCCTAGCCCCGCAAAAATGGGCAGATTTAGCCTTTCTAGCCACAGCTAAGGGGCCGGGTAGCTTTACCAGTACCCGCATCGGTATAGTCACCGGTAGAACCCTAGCACAACAATTACAGCTACCGATTTTTACCGTCTCCAGTTTAGCGGCCTTTGCTTGGTCACAACGGGATTTTTATCCCCTCGATACCTATCTAGCCCTAGAAATGCCCGCCACTAGGGGAAAATTGTATGTGGGTATCTATCGGGGTAATCGGGTTTATTTAGCTGATAGCCTGATGACTCCGGAACAATGGCAGCAGACTTTAGAAAACTTAACTATTTCCTATCAAAGATTAGCTACACCAAACTATTTAGGCATAAATGCCCCCGATATCCTCGATTTAGCCTATTTGGATTGGCAAATGGGAAAACGCCCCCATTGGTCGGAGGCGCTACCATTTTACGGGATGTGATTAGCAATTCCCTCTTTTTTTCAAACTATAGCCAGCTAGTCCGAGGGTTACTAATCCTAAAACTGCGCTAGGTTCTGGGACAGGTTTCACGGAATAAATCGCCACATTACGACTCACTTCATTGGCAACAATTAACAGGGGAGTACCATTAGGACTATCGGCAGCGGGAATAAACAATAATCCTTCGGGAGAGATATCCCCTAATTGCCAATCGTTGATATAATTAGTGAACAAAGGATTACTAGGGTTGGTGATATCATAAACCATGAAACCGCCAGCCCTTTCTATTCCCACAAAACTATAGAGACGATTACCCACAGTTCCTACTGCTAAACCTTCCGGTTCCGGCCCGCGGTTATCGCTACGACTATCGAAGCTGCTAGGATTACCATCGGAATTAAAAATACTAGGAGTTAGGGGAGTTGCCGAAAAACCCGCCAAAATTTGTTCAAAATCATCGCCACTATCGAAGACTTGGGACAGTCCATTAGTGACATTCCAAATCGAAAAAGAACGACCACCATAGGCAAAAAGTTGGCTATATTGACCTTGGGCGTTAAGTCCGTCAATGCTAGAAACATCCAAACGGCCGAGATTTTGGGTTAATTTCAAGTTGGCCGCATTAGGGAAAGCATTGGGGTCTAAAGTTAGAGTAGAAACTCGTCGGGCCTCATTTCTAGTATCCCCTTCATTGGCAGTAATTAAATAGGTTTGTCCGGCGATGGTAACGGTAGCGATCGTATCCGGTTGATATAAGCCAAAAACCGGCCAATTATTAATTCTCACTGCTGGGGAATTAGCCGCTCCTCCAAATACTACCCCATCTCGATCGCTAGGATCCAAACCATTACCCAGTGCGTTAAAATTTTTGGCTCCTAGGGGTACAATACTGGTGACTTGAGCGTTAGCAACATCGACTATCGCAATAGCATTATTTTCCTGTAGAGACACCCATGCAGAGATTCCATCGTCGGAAACGGTGATGTATTCTGGTTCCACATCTTGGGAAACCGTTTGACCGGGAAAAATACGGACTCCCTGACTTCTTAAAGTATTCTCTTGACCATTAAAACTATCAAAAGTAGCGGTGTTGACGGTGGGATTGAGAATACCAGAGCTAAGGTTAATGATACTAACGGAACCATCGGGATCGATCGCCCCTCTTGCTTCCCCTTCGTTAGCGACCAAAACCCGATTACCGTCAGGAGCAAAGGTTAACATATCAGGTAAAGCGCCCACAGTCACCTGACTCTGAAAGACACCATTGGTATTGAAAAATACTACACTGCCGTTATTGGTAATGGGATTAGCTGCCATGGCCAGGGCCACGATACCATTTTTGATGGCAACGCTGTTAACCCCTGCACCGTAGGAGCTAAGATCGATCGAGGGTAAGGGAATTGGACTAGCGGGATTACTGATATCGGCAATATCTAGACGATTATTGGGACCGGTCAGGAATAATCTGCGACTAGCGGGGTCATAAGCGGGAATTTCTGCCCCGAAGTTATTAGCAGCAATTGTAGTATTGCCAAGGCTGCTCAATCGGGTGATATTTAAAGCTGCGGCCGATTCGGTAACAATATTGATACTGCCAGCAATTGACAGCAAGGTTAATAAAAATTTCCCATGGTGACGATAGATAGCATGAATCATATTTTTAGCTGAAAAACTGCAAAAAAAGGCTAAACAATCGCATTTTTTCAGACCCAAGTTAAAGGAAGATTAAACAAGAGAGAAATTAAGGATATCTTCAAAATTTGGCCAAGAAAAGTAAAAGCGATCTAGGAGAAGGGGTTTCTCGAGCGTTTTTTAGTTGAACGGCTCATTTACCGGAGTGATAACATGGTTTAGTATAAGCTCGATCAATATGGAATCAAGACTCGTGTTATCTACTCTCCTAGCCGATTTCAAGATCATTTTTGAACGTGACCCCGCTGCCCGCAACTGGTTAGAGGTACTGTTTTGTTATCCCGGATTACAGGCTTTATTGTGCCATCGCTTCGCCCATTGGCTATATCAGATCGGGATTCCCTTTATTCCCCGTTTAATTTCCCATCTTGCCCGTTTTCTGACTGGTATCGAAATTCACCCCGGCGCCCAAATTGGTCAGGGTGTTTTTATCGACCATGGCATGGGAGTGGTCATCGGAGAAACGGCCATTGTCGGTGATTATGCCCTCATCTATCAAGGAGTTACTTTAGGAGGGACGGGGAAAGAAAGCGGTAAACGTCACCCGACTCTAGGGGAAAATGTGGTCGTCGGCGCTGGGGCTAAGGTTTTGGGTAATATTTATCTGGGTAATAACGTTCGCGTCGGTGCTGGTTCTGTGGTCCTGCGCGATATTCCCGCCGATTGTACCGTTGTTGGTGTACCCGGTCGTTTAATCTATCGGGCCGGGACGCGGGTGGAACCCCTCGAACACGGTGATTTACCCGACTCGGAAGCGGTGGCTATTCGCGCTTTGGTGGACCGCATTGAACAACTGGAAAAACAAGTGTATGAATTGCGGCTAGAACGGTCAAAAGAACCAGATTATCGGATTAATTGCCCAGTTTTAGCCCATTTAGAAGAAGAAGCCAGTCATAGCTGTTGCCCTGCAGCTGATCGGGATATGCGCGAGTTTCTCGAACGGGCGGTTTAACCCCGATAATCTTCTGATATGATAGAAGACTGGTTTTTTAGTAGCTGAAACCCATTCGTCAAGGCTATGATTGTTAAGGACTACTTGGCACCATCCGATGGCTCAAACTGACTCGATCCGTATCCGTGGCGCCCGACAACACAATCTCAAAAATGTTGATCTCGAATTACCCCGCAATCAGTTGATCGTTTTTACGGGAGTTTCAGGATCGGGCAAATCTTCCCTCGCTTTCGACACTATTTTTGCCGAGGGACAGCGCCGCTATGTGGAGTCCCTCAGCGCCTACGCGCGCCAATTTTTAGGACAATTAGATAAACCTGATGTGGATGCGATCGAGGGTTTAAGTCCGGCTATTTCCATTGACCAAAAATCCACTTCCCACAATCCCCGTTCTAGTGTGGGAACTGTAACGGAAATTTACGATTACTTGCGTTTATTGTTCGGTCGTGCTGGGGAACCCCATTGTCCCCATTGCGATCGCAATATTGCCCCCCAAACCATCGATCAAATGTGCGATCGAGTGATGGAATTAGCCGATAAAACCCGATTTCAAATCTTAGCCCCAGTAATTCGCGGCAAAAAAGGCACTCATAAGCAATTAATCTCTAGTTTGGCCTCCCAAGGCTTTGCCCGGGTGCGGATTGACGGCAAGGTAGTAGAATTATCCGAGGGCATCGAGTTAGATAAAAAACATCTTCATGATATCGAAATTGTTATTGATCGCCTGATCAAAAAAGAGGGTTTACAGGAAAGATTAGTGGATTCTTTAACCACTTGTTTAAAGCATTCCGACGGTGTAGCGATTGTGGAAATTCTCGATGAGAATAACGAAGATAATCCCGAAGTTACCAAAGAAATTGTCTTTTCCGAAAAATTTGCCTGTCCCGAACACGGGGCAGTTATGGAAGAATTATCCCCCCGTTTATTCTCTTTTAATTCTCCCTACGGTGCCTGTCCCAACTGTCACGGATTGGGCAGTTTACGGAAATTTTCGGCAGATTTAGTCATTCCAGACCCGAAACAACCGGTTTATTCTGCTATTGCCCCCTGGTCAGATAAGGATAATTCCTACTATCTTTCTCTCCTCTACGGTTTAGGGCAAGCTTTAGGTTTTGAAATTCAAACCCCTTGGCAGAAACTAACAAAAACCCAGCAGGATATCATTCTCTATGGCAGTAAAGAACCGATCTATTTTGAAGATGATTACCGTTACGATACTGGTCGCGGTTACTATCGAGAATTTGCGGGAGTTATCAATATCTTAGATAGAAATTATCAAGAAACCACCTCGGAAGTTATTAAACAAAGACTAGAGAAATATATTGTTAACCAAACCTGTGAAGTTTGCCACGGAAAAAGATTAAAACCGGAAGCTTTATCGGTACGTTTAGGAGAATATACGGTCACGGATTTTACTGGAGTTCCGATTCGGGATTGTTTGCAGAGAATTAATGATTGTCATTTAACCCCAAGACAAGCATTAATTGGGGAATTAGCTCTCAAAGAAATCAAAGCGAGACTACAATTTTTAATCGATGTGGGATTAGATTATCTTACCCTCGATCGACCAGCGATGACTTTATCCGGGGGGGAATCCCAACGAATTAGATTAGCTACTCAAATCGGTTCGGGATTAACGGGAGTATTATACGTTCTCGATGAACCTAGCATTGGATTACACCAAAGAGATAATAGTAAACTGTTAGAAACCCTGCAAAGATTGCGAGATTTAGGTAATACTTTAATCGTCGTCGAACACGATGAAGAAACGATTCGGGCAGCCGATTATGTGGTCGATATTGGTCCAAAAGCGGGGATTCATGGCGGAGAAATCATCTGTCAAGGCAGTTTTAAAACCCTTTTGAAGTCCAAAAAATCGATAACAGGGGCCTACCTATCGGGACGCAAAGTTATTGAAACTCCCCCCCAAAGAAGGGACGGAAATGGTAATGCTTTAGTTTTAAAAAATTGCCATCAAAATAACCTAAGAAATATTGATGTAACGATTCCTTTAGGAAAATTAGTCTCGATTACGGGGGTATCTGGTTCAGGCAAATCCACCTTAATTAATGAGTTATTATATCCAGCTTTACAACATCATTTAACCCGTTTAACTCCCTTCCCCAAAGAATTAGAGAAAGTGGAAGGATTGGACGCGGTTGATAAAGTAATTGTCATCGACCAATCACCAATAGGACGCACTCCTCGGTCAAATCCTGCCACCTATACGGGGGTTTTTGACATTATTCGCGAGATTTTCACCGAAACCATCGAAGCAAAAGCTAGGGGTTACAAAGCGGGGCAGTTTTCTTTTAATGTTAAAGGAGGACGCTGTGAAGCTTGCCTAGGCCAAGGGGTAAACGTCATCGAGATGAATTTTCTCCCCGATGTCTATGTGCAGTGTGATGTGTGTAAAGGGGCGCGTTATAATCGGGAAACCCTACAGGTTAAGTATAAAGGTTATTCGATCGCCGATGTCTTAGATATGACGATCGAGGAAGCATTAAAAGTCTTTGAAAATGTCCCCCGGGCCACCACCAGATTACAAACTCTCGTGGATGTGGGTTTAGGATACTGTAAACTCGGTCAAAGCGCTCCCACTTTATCCGGTGGGGAAGCACAAAGGGTGAAATTAGCGGCCGAATTATCCCGACGGGCCACGGGAAAAACCCTGTATTTGATCGATGAACCGACTACGGGGTTATCTTTTTATGATGTGCATCATCTCTTAGATGTGTTACAAAGATTGGTCGATAAAGGTAATTCGATTATCGTCATCGAACATAATCTCGACGTGATTCGCTGTAGCGATTGGATTATTGATTTGGGACCGGAAGGAGGGGATAAGGGAGGAGAATTAATCGCGGTGGGAACACCGGAAACCGTGGCTAAATGTGAACAATCCTACACCGGTCATTATCTTGCTCAAGCATTACTTCAATATCCCCCAAAAAAGCAGGATAATATTAGGGAAGAACACAGAGATAATAAAGCCAATGATCAAGATTAGTATTTAACTCTTGTTCGCTCTTAATTTCCTGACCAGTTTTCCAAGAATAAATTTTAATCTCTTGAAAGTAAGACCTTAGCTGTCTTAATTGTTCTTTGGGTGTGGCGTAATAATTTTGGAGACGAAAATTATGGGGTTCATCGCGAATAATTGCATAGTCAGCAGTCAATAACTGTTCGTAGCTAAGAGAGGGATTACAGGCCCGCAAAATCACCCAGATGAGTAAATTGACATAGCTACTAAAAGGATTCAAACTAATCTTTTTTTTCCAATCGAATTCTGGGATAATTCCCTGAAGATTATGACTAGAAAAGCAAAAATAACCACCCGCTTTACCGATGCGGCTAATTTCCTCTAAAACTAGGAAACGGTCAGCAGGGGAAATATAATCAATGCCATTAAAACTAAAGAGAATAAAATCAAAATAATTATCCGCAAATTGTTCTAGATTTCTAGCATCGGCCACTTGCCAGACTAAATGGGGGAATTTTTGACGACAAGCGGCGATCATTTCCGTAGAATAATCAACACCGATATATTCTCCCACAAGAGGGGCAAAATACTTCGTAGTCCGTCCCGCACCTACCCCTAAATCAAGCATTTTCATCGTCGATAAACGCTGTTGCAGCAGGGTTAAAATTGTCCTTTCTGCCGGCTGTAGCGCGGTTAATTGGGCATAATAACCGACAATACTAGGGTCTCTATAGGTTTGCTGATTTTTGTCCTTAATCATTCTTGATCGCTCTTTCCTCATAATCTGGCTGTTTTTCTCTTACTAATAATTCACCTTCCCAACCGCCAATTACTTCTTCAAAGAAGCCTTCTTGCCATTGGCTAAATGTGGTTTTTTCTTCTTTTTCTTTTAGAGATATTGGCTGATAAACTAAGGTGACTTCTAAATCTGTGTTTTTAAGTTCAGGCGGTAAAGATATTTGTAATGTTCCATCTTCTCCCCCATGGGTTTTAAAACTAATTGTTTTCATTGATTAACTCCTTTTAAAAACTTAAATTTCATGATTTAGCTTCTTTAATTACTCAATTGGGAAACCGGGTATAGCAGTATCGATTAACTGCATTAACTTCATGGTTTCGGCTCAGGTTACTACTATCATAAGGATAGTGTCATATGTCCTCGCCTGACAAGGTGCGTCCCTTGCGGTCTTTTAACCATAAAGACATCTTCACCCCAAACAGGTCGGACATGACAGAAACCACCATCCGATGAGAATGGCCATACATCCCACTCAAGACCGAGACGATGGATACTACTCTCTCACGGTAGCCGCTCTTTCCTACTGCCATCTTTAAGAAAAGATTTAGACTATCATAAGATGCGCTTAAATTATCCAATTGGCATCAATGGAGATTTTTAGCTCTTTTGTTCCATCCACAAGATAGCATTTTCCAAAAGTGATCAAAGAAATGTAAAGTTATTTTATAGGCGAAAGTAGATAGCACCGAGTCGGTTGTCAGCCATCTGATCGGACGCTTGCAGCGATCGCATGGGTTTAAATTGAGTTACGCGCAAGATCAGGTATTTTTATTTGAGCAACGCTAAGAGAGAAAAAGCAGCGCAGACCATATATCTGTATAAAGTGCTACAATAAGCTAAGATTCCATCAAAGGTTAGATTATCAAACGCCGACTCAGGACTATCAAGGTCGGAAAGCCTCGTTCGATAGTCTGAGCAGAGGCAAGACAATCGGTTAGAACTTATTGAGTATCTGAGACTGTCCAATCGTTGGGATCGACTTCGGGTGTGGGTGAGGATATCGATCCGCAATTGTCAGGGTAACACCAAATCCCCCTGATCCAGTGCAGTGGACAAGCCTTTTTGTTCCATGTGACCACTTCAGTGGTCTCTGATGATAACTGGGTTTTGCTAACTGGATTTAGGATAAACCTGCCTTAGTGGGGTTTTGTCGTTACTTGTCTAACAATTGTTGCTATTTCACTAACTACCTTATTTTTTATGGTTAAAAATTATGGCAAGCAAATCTTATTCGATGGTGCAAAATTCCCCAAGCGGAACAACCGGAACGGGACTAGATCAAACGGTTGAAAGAATTGGCAGAGATCCGGGACTTGCTGGTGCTAATCTCGGCACAAATATTACGGGTGGAATGACGGCGGCTAACGGATTAAATCAGTTAATCTTAGAAGCCAAACAAGCCACTGGAGTTGCTAGTAACGGCATTTTTACTGTCAGTGACGTAACCGCGATTAATGGCTGGATTCGTGCTAACCGTTTAGCAGAATTTACTGCTCTCCACGGCGATGATGACGGTACAACAGAAACAGGGTTTCATTTAGTCCAAAATGACGGAGCGACTCAACAGTATCGCAATCAGAATTTAGTTGATACGGTTTTTGATGGCATTTATCACATTGGTTTCCTAATCGAAAATGGCACCTTTGTCAATGAAGATGGTAACGCCAATGCCACTGTCACCCAAGTAGCGGATTGGCTAACCCAATTTTATACAGATCGGGCAACAACTAATACCGGACTTGATCAGATTACGGAATTAGTCATTGCTGATCAGGGTTTAGCGCAAAATATACCTTGGCAAGAAATTGCTGGCGGTGCTGATGCTGCCAATGGACTGAATGATTTATTAAAAACAGCGATTACCACCTACAATCTCGCCGCCGATGGTTCAATTTCCGAAAGCGATATTGCACAAATTAACAATTGGATTCGCTCTGATGCCACCCGTTATAACACTTTTGTTGTTCTGCATGGGGATGATGACGGCACAACAGAAACTGGCTTCCATTTAGTTCAAAATGACGGCGCTAAGACCACATATTTTGCGAAAAACCTAGTTAATACCGTTGCCGACGGAATCTATCATATTGGTTTTGAGATCCAAAATGGGCGGTTTCTCAACGAAGATGGTGCAGCTAATGCCACAGTCAAAGACGTAGCAGATTGGGTAACATATTTTTACGTTGATCAGTCCACCACTGGCACAGGATTAGACAAAATTGTCGATACCATCAAAATCGATACTGGCTTAGCCAAGTGGACAAATGCGGGGGATATTAACGCCGGAGCCGCCGCCGCCGACGGACTTAACCATCTATTAGTCGATGGCGTTACAGCTACAGGTATCGCTGCTGATGGCTGGATTACCAGCGATGATATTCGCACCCTCAATCAGTGGGTTCGCACTAATCACTATGACGAATTTATCCTCCTCCACGGTGACGATGAGGGAAATGAGGAAACAGGCTACCACCTGGTACAAAATGACGGAGCGACAACCCAATACTTCGGTAAAAATTTAGTCAATACCGTAGCCGATGGACTCTATCATATTGGCTTTACCATCGAAGAAAATCGTCTCGTCAACGAAGACGGCGATGCCAATGCTCGCCTGAATGATGTTGCCAGTTGGCTCAACTATTTCTATCTTCAGAAAACCATTATTTACGGTGATAACTCTAGCGACACGATTACAGGTACGAATCTTGCCGAACACCTGATGGGTTACGGGGGAAACGATATTCTCAATGGTGGCGGCGGCGATGACCTACTCGATGGAGATTGGGGGTCTGACACTTTATCGGGTGGGGTTGGCAATGACTTACTCTATGGCGGCGCAGACAATGACCAATTAGATGGAGGTGAAGACTCAGACACTTATTATGTCTCCGGTAATCTAGCCGGAGGCTGGTCGAGTTTCCAAGGCTACGACATCTATACCGATACCGGCACCTCTGGGGTGGATAAAATTGTGGCTTTGGGTACAGGAGACGTGGACCTGGGGATTCTTTCCTTTAGCACCAATAGTGGCATTGAAACCATCGACGGGACAGGAGTAACAGGAAAAGTCACCATCGTCGGTGATTGGAGTGCCAATACCCTCGACTTCTCTAATACGGCTTTTGTCGGTAACAATATCGAAATAAATGGCTATTGGGGGAATGATAATATCACCGGTAATGCTGCCAATAACGTCATTATTGGTGGCGGTGGTGAGGACAAACTTAACGGTGG
>NZ_JADBVM010000098.1:0-8269 GCF_020244875.1 Microcystis sp. M44BS1 | reverse complement strand
GGGTGTTAGCACCATGGCGTTTAACCTCAATGGTTTTAACTTCAACCAGTCGATTCTCGATTCTCAAGGTCGTGTAATCGGTACTTGGGCCGATGTGTTAAACCGCGCTGGTATCGGTATGGAAGTAATGCACGAGCGCAACGCTCACAACTTCCCCTTAGACTTGGCTAGTGGTGAACAGGCTCCCGTAGCTCTGATTGCTCCCGCTATCAATGGTTAATTCCTAGTCTGAACGAAAAGGCACTCCCGCGAGGGGGTGCTTTTTTGTTGTTAGAATTATGATCAGCGTTGCTGAATTAGGCGATGATTTGATAATTTTGGATTGATCATCCTGAAATTTTCAAATCCTGAAAATCCTGAAAATCCTGATCAGGTTTTGGATTGTTAGAACTATCTGTAAACATTTACTTTACTCTGTCCCCCATTCCCCGTTCCTTTAATCCTAATTTCATAGTAGCCACATTTTTAATGTTAGAATCGAATTACTCCCTTTAGACTTTGCTATGCGTGCGATTGAAACCACTGGTATCCTCAATACCCAAGGTCAAATTCAACTTGATCATCCTATTCCTCAAGAAAAAGATCGGTTTGTGCGCGTCATTCTTTTGATGTCGGAGGATGAACTGAACGAAAAAAACTGGCTAGATGCCGTTTCCCATAACCCTAGCTTTGCTTTTCTGCATGATACCGAAGAAGATATTTATAATCTAAACGATGGACAACCTGTAAGCAATGAAGGGTAAAATCGTATTGATTCAATTTCCCTTCGACGATTTATCTTCCAGTAAAGTTCGCCCTGCTTATTGCCTAACCAATAAAATTGGAGGCTATCAACACATTATCTTTGCTCTGATCACCAGTCGTATTCCCGAAAATCTCCTTCGTACAGATATTATTTTGAGTTCAGAAAGTCCAGATTTTATGATAAGTGGTCTTCGCCAATCCTCAGCCATTAAACTTGATCATTTAGTAACACTTCGATCTTCACTGATTCAGCGTGAACTAGGCTCATTATCATTAAAAACTCAAACTTTAATTATAGATATTTTGTCCGATATTCTACGTTCCTAATATACCTTTAAATTAGGTAAATCTTGCTAGAGGCTAACATTTGTTCTTCTCTGCATAACTAGCCTATACTCAGCGGATTTAGATGAACCCCCCGCTTTTGTGGAGAAAATGCGGAAATTAAAGGCAGAAAGGGCAGCGGCAGAAAATTATTAATCAGTATTAAGTAATTCTCATTGCTTGATTAGGAGATGCCCAAGATTATCAAGACCGGATTACTCATATTCCTCTATAAATAGCGAAGATTTAAAAGGGAATCCAATCAACTCGGTCAATCCATTCTTCTGCTTCCGATGCTTCCCAAATCAGATATAATTCTTCTGCCCAGATTTCTAAATTAGCACTGGGACGCAACCATAGTAAACCCCAAATATGTCCACCCTTATCCCAATGGTTTTTCAGGTGTCCGGGCATACTGCGACGATTATTGGTAACTAACAACCGTTGAAATGACGCAACATAATCTAAGATTTCTGGGTCTAAAGTTCCCAGTGGTGGTGCATCGGGTTCACCTACTCGCAAAATATCGAGATTAGGATTCAATCGCAACAGAGATATTTTGAGGTCTGGGGATAAGTTTTCATCTAACAAAAACCGGATTTTCATGCGAGGTTTAGTTCTTGCTGTTTCCGTTTTAGTTTTAGTTGTCTTAGGCGTTGAATCAGGGGAGATGGCTCGGTATTTAACCACTGCTGGTATTGTTCTTCCTGCCAGTCACGGAGGCGCTGAAGATAAGCATCTATCAGGGTCTTATTTTGATAGTAATAGGTGAGAGTAGCGTAAATTTTCTCTAGGTTTAAGGTGGGTAACTCTTGGAGAATCTGCTGGGAAGTATAACCTTTTA
Source organism: Microcystis sp. M44BS1 (assembly GCF_020244875.1). Classification (NCBI taxonomy): domain Bacteria; kingdom Bacillati; phylum Cyanobacteriota; class Cyanophyceae; order Chroococcales; family Microcystaceae; genus Microcystis; species Microcystis sp. M44BS1. Next base: position 6,357 of record NZ_JADBVM010000098.1, on the reverse strand, counting down.
AATGGTAGTTGATAACATCCTCAATCCCAATGCGATGTCCTTTAATGCGGATGTCATCTGGAGCAAAAACTTCAAAGTATTCTTCTAGTTGCATGGTTTTCTTGGAGCAAACTTTCTCTTTCAATTGTAGCACCGCTACCAGTTATCAGTGAACAGTTATCAGTCCGGCTCTTTGATAACTGTTCACTGATAACTGAAAAAGCGTTTCTACTTCCAGGGATGAAGTGCAAGAAAGGCGGCCTTGCCGGTGACATAGCTCCCCGTCCTCAAGAAATAGTATCATCTGCTGCCAATGCCAAAACTTCCCGATGAGTAAGGACTCTCTATTTTTCCCCTGTAATATCAGCCAAACTTATAGTTTCACTAAAGTAAAATTGCTCTAACAGTATCAATCATTGGCTTAACCAGTTGAAATAGTCCTGAAACTCTTCTTAAGACAGTTTCTAGAGCATCAAGTGAGATTTTAGCTGGCTTTTTAAGTTCTGTGTTTTGTTGATTATTGGCAAATTGAGCGATATTGCTAATATGTTCCTGTGCAGATTCTTTATCGTCTGAGTTTAATGCAGATTGCTCAATAGTAGTTTGTAGTTCCTTGAGTAACTCTGCTAGTTTTTTGGCGTTTGGCTCACTTGAGGCTTGAAGTTGGTTAATGCTGCTGTTACTGATGTCTCTACCGGACACACCTGTTTGATTTTTGCCAACAACTAGATTTTTGTTGTCAATACCGCCGACGATAGCATCGCCACCAGAGGATTCTGCTTTGTTGATTTTGCTAAACATATTTTCTACAGCTATGCTGACTAAACTAAAGCTTCTTCTAATTTTATCATTTTCAGACTCGGAACGCTGAGATTGTTTGGTTTCTTTTTGGGTTTGTACTTCTTGGGTCAGTTGTAGGACTTGGGTTTGGGTGATTTCTAGCTGATTTCGCAGTCGGAGGAGTTCTGTTTCTAGTAGTTCATAGTTCTGTTTTGCATCTTTTGGCAGTATTTTGGTAAGTTCGGTGACAAGGGATTGATAGGTTTGTCTCGCACTCTGGGGAATGTTAGCGATTGTTTCCGTCAGTTTGGTAAAGAGGCTATAGGCTAATGCTTTATTGGGATTGGGGTTGTTGTGTGCAAGTCGAAGCAGGATATCACCATCACCAATATTTTCTATAGATTTAAAGTAGTAACCGTCTTCTTTCCGCAGTTCAAGCATTAAAGGTAGGGCAAGTTTGAATGCTTCTGGATCATCTCCGTTGCGAAAGAGTATATCTAAAGATTTTTGATATTGGATAATAATTTTCTCAAAGTCTCCTTCCTGAAAAGAACCGCTTGCTGGCTTTCGTTCTTTTTGTCCTTGTTCAAGATAGATATATTCACATTTAACATTATTAAAATTAGTGTTAGCCCCAACTGTCCAGTTTTCAATACAAGCTCCTGTGAAATTGGCTCCAGTAAAATCTGACCCAATAGCATTGACATTGGATAAGTTAGCCTGTTCAAGAAAAGCATATTTAAAGTGTGAATTAGTAAGATCTGAGCCACTAAAATTAGTCGCAGTAAAATCTATGTAGGATAAGTTAAAGTTTTTTAAATCGATAAAAGCAAATTCTTTCTCTCTTCCATCTCTAGTGGTGCAAAGTTGCTGAATCTCTTTTTTGTCAAGGTTAGTAGGAAAAAGGCAGTTAATAAACTTAGTATCTGACCAGTCAATATGATCAATTATTGCATTTCTCAAATCACATTTATCAAGAGTAGAGCCACTAAAAATTGCACCATCTAGATTACAATTATCAAACGAATCACTACCTAGCCATTGCTGAGAATCTCGATCATCAAAGAATAGAAACCATACACAAATAACAATAAGTAATATGGAACCACTATGGGATAAAATATTTGTTTTTCCAAAATTAAAGATGATGACGAAGACTCGATGTGCAATAAAAGTATACATAAGTACCATTAATTGCATATTTGTTAATTTCTTTCTAAAAATTTTCCCATACCCGGTAATTATATAAAAAGATAACATAAGTACAATTAGTGCAATAAATAACTTATTTATATATATTAATAGCCCAGCAGACACTCCGATAACGCATGATGCAATAATAGTAAAGAAATAAGGAAAATGTTTGCCAACTATTCTCGCATTGACAAAATTTGCTTTTCTTAAGTTAGCCTCTTTAAAACTACAGTTTATAATAATGGAGTTACTGAAGTTAGCTCCTTCAAGATTTTGCTCAACATAGGATATATTGTGTAAGGTCTGATTGGAAAAATCAAGAACCTGATTGCTTAAATTGACAGAATTATCTGTTTGATTATCATGGGGTATTATTACATTATCAGGAAATTTAGTGTCATCATCAAAAAGTAAGTTTTCGAGGTTACAATTACTAATAACAGCCTCTGAAAAATCAGTCCCAAAAACCTTAGCATTTTGTAAATTAGTTCGATTAAGTTTAGCATTTCTCAAATTAGACCCACTTAAGTCAGCATTTCGCAGATCTGCACCAGATAAATCCACACCTTGTAAATCTAGCTGAGTTAGCTCTAATCCTTTATAATTTTTATCTCTACCATTTCTAGTGATAACAAGTTGTCTTATATTATCATTTTTTAGGTAGCCATAATATTCACTAACAAGAAAAATACCAAATTTAACGCCTTTCCAGTTGGCATAGACAAGGCTCGAATTAGTAAAATCAACTCTAGTAAAATTTGCTCTTTCAAAGTTGCAGTTATCTAAGTTGGCATTAGCAAAAAAACAACATGAACCTAAATTAGCTTGAGAAAATGTGGAATTGTTCAAATTAGTGTGTCTAAATGAAGTTCCTGTTATTTTTCCAATTGTACAAATCACAATAAGCAAACAACATAAAAAGCAAATTAAAAGAAGTGACGAAGCAATTATAGTAATGTCATTTCCAGTTGTATAGCTATAAGATTTTGTCAATAAAGACAGTGATCCGATAGCCGCTATTGTCATTAACCCCGAGAAAAATAAGACACCAGAAAAATTACCAAAGTTATCATAGTTATCATCCGAAGTATCAATAAATTGAGCGGATCTTATATACTCAAAGTGATTTTGATTAGAGATTTGAAGCCTTTTGCTCTGATTTTGTTTTAGTAGATCAAGATCAGCCAAGGTTTTAAAGACTGATAGCGTTACAACACTTATCATCAAAGAAGAAACTATTACAAAGATAAGTCCGACTACCAAGTGAGTTAACCAAATAAGAGGGACTGCCATCATATCCGTAAATTGTCGCAAGAATACACTGAAATGTGAGTTAACATAGTCTATAGCCAATAATTCAAGACTTCCAGTTAAAATAATAGTTATCACTGTAGAAAGGATCAATAACAGAAATTGATTACGACTCCGACCAGCTATCACCGAGGAGAAATTAGTGTTTTGTAATGTTGCTCCTTCAAATGAACAACCGCGAATATCCGCACCCGAAAAATCGGCACCGGTCAAGTCTAAATCTTTAAACGAAATATTTTGTAAGTTACGCTGAGAAAAATTAAGATTCCGAAATCCTAAAATACATTTATCCAAAATATCTTCAGCAAAGTCATCAGGAAATTTTGTTTTTGAATCAATTCGTAGATTTTCAAAATTAGTGTCCTTAATAATGACTCCCGTAAAATCTGTTCCTAAAGCTTGAGCATTAGCGAGATTTGCTCCTTCCAAAAGCGCATTTTGGAAATTCGCCTTATTTAAGTTAGAACCACTTAAATCAACATTTCTCAAATCTACTTGTTCAAAATATGCTTCCTGAAAATTACTATCTCTGCCATTTCTAGTAATAACCAGCCGTCTTACTTTATCGTTAATCATGTAACCAGAAAAATGATTTAATCGCCCTCTAAATCTGGCAGATTCCCAATTGGTATAGGCAAGGCTGGTATTGTCAAATCTAGAACGGATAAAGATTGCCCTTTCAAAGTTGCAATTGTCTAAATTGGCATGAGTAAAGTTGCAACCTTTCAAATTCGCCTGATTAAAAATGGCGTGATTAAAATTAGCTTTCTTAAAAGAAGTTCCGCCATATCCAAGAGGGGAAAGAACAGCAAGAATTACTCGATATAAAAAGAAGATAAATGAACCCAGAAGAACTAAAAAGAAAATAGTGTTTATGTTTATAATTACTCCATTTGTGCTGATAGATGCAAATCTTCGCATTGATTCTATTCCTGTTAAAGTCATTAAGACCAACAAAAAAGGTATCCAGAACAAGTGATAATATTCCTTATAGTCACGGTAAGTTGATTGAATATTGCTAGATTTTTTAATGCTATCAATTCGCTTGTCAATTACTGTTCCTTTTGTTAAAACGAAACCTAATAAATTGGTAACATTCGTCAAAATAGCAAATATAAATACAAGGATAACAACTACTAGGTATGATATTCCCAGAAGAGTTACTGTCATCATTCCTGTCTGTTGTTTTAGATATTCACCAAAATGCAGATTGACATATTTAGTACCAAATAAATAAATATTTCCACTCGATATAATTAATGTTATTATGCAGACAATAGCATAGAACAATTGTTGATTGCTGCGACCTGCTTTAACTAAGGAAAAGTTGGCATTTTCTAAGATTGCGCCTTCAAATGAACAACCGCGAATATCAGCACCTGTAAAATCAGCACCTGTCAAATTCTGATCTTTAAATGAGAGATTTTGTAAGTTCTGACCAGCAAAGTTCAACTCATCAGGTTTTTCCTCAAAAGTAATAAATTCATTTAAAATACTTTGAGGAAGTCCATCAGAAAATTTTGTGCTTTCATTAATCTGTAAATTTTGAAAATTAGTGCTATTATTAATAACGGCTCCAGTAAAATCTGTTCCCCCAGCCTTACAATTGCTAAAATTAGCTCCTTCTAAAAGAGCATTTTGCAAATTGGCATTACTTAGGTCAGCGCCGCTTAAATCCGCACCTGTTAGGTCTATCCCACTTAGATCTAATTGTTTTAGATCAGCATTTTGATAGTCGCTTCTATTTCCATTTCCAGTTGTGCAAAGCGTCCTTATCTTTTTTTCAAGCAAATTGCAATGGCTTGTAAATAAAATAGGTAAAACAAATTGAGAGTATCTCCAATTAATGTAAGAAATATTGGCATTCCCAAAACTACAATTTTTCAAAATAGCATGACTGAAGGAAGCATGATCCAAGGAAGAACCCGCAAAATAACAATTTTTAATGCTGGATCGATCAAATTTTGCGCGATTTAGATTTGCATTGTTAAATGTTGTTCCATCAGTTTTATTCACAAATAGAGTTCTCAAGACTCGATATAATACGATACTATCTACAACAAGAATAAAAAGAAGAGTAATGAATCTTATTAAGTGAAATCTTAGATCAGGCAAATCCTCAACTAATATTGATGTCATCATAAATAGGATAGATAGAAAAAGACTTAGAAATAAGCCAAAAATCAAGCTAGAGTTTGGACTCGGATCAGCATAGTTTGTCAGATATTTTTGGTCACACATAACACCAGGCGCAAAAATAATTAAGAAAACCATAATTATTACAGCTAAGAAAAGAGGTGCTTGAGCTATAATTGTGAAAATTTCTGCTGCATAAATTCCTAGAATCCCTTCAAGTGCCATTTTGAAGGGGTTAGTGATCATTTCGATGTATTTAGCAGTAAAAGTTAGACAATAATTCCAAATCAGAAAGCCAAAAACTGCGGACAAAAATAGATTAAACCAATAGGATTGAGAAAACCCAGTAATAACCGATGAGAAATTAGCGTTCTCCAAGGTTGCTCCTTCAAACGAACAACCACGAATATCTGAGCCGCTAAAATCAGCATCGCATAAGTCTTGCTTTTTAAAAGAGGAGTTTCGTAGATCGAGATTTCTGAAATCTCTTCTTCCCTCTTTGTATTGATTAATGACCTTTCGAGCAGGTATGCGGGTTCTGGTAATCGCCTTTAAATCTGTGGTCATAGCAGTTTTAACCCTTATTTTGATTGATGCTATTCAATAAGAAAAATTAAGTCTTGGTAATTTCTTAGGCTGAAGTCAGTTTTGAATACTGGCATGATAACACGGATAATCGATGGTTAAACTAAGCTGGAGAGTCGCCTCTCCGACTCGTCTGCATAGGTTGAGAACAAGGTAAATAAGGATTTTTTCCACAATGTAGGGGCAAACCAAACATAAGCCCACCTTATCATTCCGACAAGAAATACTTTTGTCAAACCCCTTTACAAACCGTTACAAACTCTCTAAGATAGAGACATCATCAATCAATCGTACCTCGATAACTTAATAGGAATCATAAACCAATGACCACCACTCTACAACAGCGCGAGAGCGCTTCCCTGTGGGAGCAGT
>NZ_JADBVM010000097.1:0-15952 GCF_020244875.1 Microcystis sp. M44BS1 | reverse complement strand
TGTCAGTCTGTAGAGCGACCATAAGACCAGAACAGAGTAAATCTGTTAAGGCAGGTGCGGAACCCCGCAAGGGAAAGAAGCAGAAACCTAAATCGTGAGGTTTGGGAATCACCGTCCGTTTACGGCGGTGAGGATGTCAACAATGGTGTGATTGGCTGGTTTATGTTTCGAGGAAAAGATACTCTACCGCTTACTGTGGATACCATATCAGGGCATGAAAAAACGGTCTTCTCCACGGGAGTGATGACCGCTTTTATACTTTCCCTCATCTTAGGGATGATTGCCTTTTTTACCTTCCGCAAAAAAGCCAAAGATTTCCACATCGCCTCCCCAGAACTTTTAGAGCGCCCTTTCTTCTTTTTTGGAGTCAGGACAGTCCTGTTTTATGCTCTGTTTGTCTTTGGTACAGTGGCCTTGGCTGCCCTATTCTTGCAAAAGTTTTTGGGGACGATTCTGGTGACACCTGTTATCGGCGCAATTATCTTAGGGATTATCGCCGGGATAGCCTCTTGGTTTATTAATGCGGCGGTGATGAAAGCCATAGGGCGGCCTGAGTAGATTTTTGAGGTATGACCGAGCATCATTGAATATTATGGAGATTTTATGACCGTTTTGGACGCATTTAAGCTCGATGGGCAAGTAGCGATTGTAACTGGGGCAGGTGCGGGCATTGGCCGAGGCATTGCCGAATTATTTGCCCAAGCAGGGGCAGCGGTGGTGGTCAGTGACCTCAAGGAAGACACCGCCGCTATTGTTGCTGATGGCATTAAGGAAAAGGGCGGCAGAGCGATCGCGGTCGCCTGTGATGTTACTAATGAACAGGCTCTAGAAAACTTGGTTAAGTCCACCCTGGATGCTTTTGGCAAAATCACCCTGCTGGTAAACAATGCCGGCGGTGGTGGGCCAAAACCCTTTGATATGCCCATGGATACTTTCATCTGGGCCTATAAAATCAATGTATTTTCGGCGTTTCATCTCTGTCAATTATGTGTCCCTTATATGGAAGCGGCGGGGGGAGGAGCGATTTTAAATATCTCCTCGATGTCAGCAGAGAACAAGAATATCAATATGGCCTCTTATAGCTCCTCTAAGGCCGCCGTCAGCCACCTCACCCGCAATATTGCTTTTGATCTCGGGCCGAAAGGAATTCGGGTAAATGCGATCGCCCCCGGTGCGATCAAAACCGATGCCTTGGCGAAGGTGCTGACTCCGGATATTGAAAAAGTGATGCTCAAGCATACCCCCCTCGCCCGCTTAGGGGAACCCAGTGATATTGCCTATGCTGCCCTTTTCCTCTGTTCACCGGCGGCCAGTTGGGTGAGTGGGCAGATCCTCACCGTTAGCGGCGGCGGGGTTCAGGAATTGGACTAACAGTCTATTATCGATTCATTTAACCGTATTTAACGACAAAAAGGAGAGAATATGAGCAATTTTGATGCTTTTGCTGATTTTCGCATGGATGGTCATGTGGCCATTGTCACCGGCGGAGCCCAAAATATTGGGGAAGCCATTGCGAAAACCTTTTCTGGCGCGGGAGCCAAGGTCATGATTGCCGACCTGAATGGAGAAAAAGCCCAAGCAACAGCCGAGGCTATTCAAGCTGTCACAGGGAATCAAGTTCTAGGGATCGGCTGCAACGTCACTGTGGAGGAAGATATTCAACAATGTGTGGCCAAAACGGTGGCAGCTTTTGGCGGCATTTCTACCCTTGTTAACAATGTAGGTTGGGGTAAAGCTTACGACGACCCCCTAGAGGTTCCCATGGAGGAAATGATCGAAAGCTATAAACTCAATACCTTAGCGGCTACGCGGATGACTTCTGCTTGTCGTCCCTATTTGCTGAAAGCGGAAAACGCCACGATTACTAACTCCGGTTCGCTGGTGGGGGTTTTGCCAGCTTTTGACTTTATTGCCTATTCCGCCGCTAAAGCCGCCCTTAACCATCTGATGCTAGGTCTGGCTCACTATTTTGCTAAACAGGTCCGCGTCAATACTGTCTTAATTGGTACAGTGATCACCGAGGGTTATGCCGCTGCTGGTTTGGATGAAAAAGCCCAATATGCTCTAGCTCATCCCGACAACCTGACTGGACGCGCCGGTAAACCCCAAGATATTGCTAACGCTTTTCTCTGGTTAGCTTCGCCGGCTGGCTCTTGGGTGAGCGGTCAAACCTTACAAGTCTCCGGTGGTGGCAAACGCGTCCGTCTCAAACCCGAATAACGGCTCTCTTGCCCCTCCTTGACCTTTCTCTGCGATTTGTCGTTATGGTTTTTGCTGCTTTTGGATATCGTCGGGCTATCAGGCTAGTAACTTCTTTTTCAGTGTTAGCATTGTTTAATCTCGCCTTTGCTGGTCAAGGGCAGCTCTTGGCCGAAACTGCGATCGCTGAGGAGTCCACCCCGATAACCGACCCCTTAGAAAATGGGGCTAGTCTGGGGCCAGTCCTCCACCTTCCCCCGAACTCGGTTGCACAATTTAAGCAGCAGCAGCCTGGAGCTAATCTCCCGACTGCACAAGTGAGCCAGGATGATGTCTCGCCAACGGAACCGGCAGAGTTACCATCCCCTGAATCTACAGCGTCGCCGCCAAAAGATCCCAATGCCAGGTTAAGGATTCCCCCCAATTTTGGCGAGGGGTTTCCCATTGAACGGGTGTTTATCTACGTTCGCAACCCCAGCAACGACCCGAAGCAAGAGGAAGAGAGCCGACGGCAACTGGCGAATAGTTTTGGCATTCGGGCCGGGGGAAACTTTAGTCCCCTTTTGGCGGATCAGGGACTGAATCAGGTGCAGCGCTTGCCCTTTGTCGAGAGTGCCGAGTATCGTCTCTACCAGTCAAATCTGCCCGGTGTGGTCATTGTGGCGTTGCTGGTCAATTTGAAACCACAGGAGGTCTCCCAAGTCCCCGGCCCTAAACCGCCAAGGGGTATGGTGATCAGTGGCAAGTTACGGGATTTTCCTACCCTCTACGAGAGCGATCGCAGTTTAGTTAAATTGATCCTCAATGGGGGTGTGGGAGTCTTTAGTGATACTAATCCCTGGTTTGGCAACCCAGAAAATTTTGCCCCCAGTTCCTACCAACCGAAGGGAACAATTACTTGGGGAGAATTTTATCTAGAGCCTGGTTTAGCAGGTATTACTGGTCTGGGGAATTCTCCTGTGTATATCTATGGTGGCGCTTCCTATACGGTATCTGGGACAGTTCAACCGGACATTTTCCGTACAGACTCAAGGTTCTACGGTAATATTGAAAGGCTCTACGGCGGTTTTCTGGTGGCTAAAACGGGAAATCCTCTCGTTTTTAACCTATCGGCAGGACGGCAAATTTTCCAACTCAATCAAGGCTTTTTGTTTTCTCAGTTTAGCGGTTCGGCTAATGCTCTAGATCGAGCGGCGAGCTACTCTAACCCCCGCACTGCCTACGAGATGACAGTGCTGTCTGATTTGCGCTGGGGGTATTTTCGTTTACAGGGGTTCTTTCTGGAGCCAGATGAGCTATCAGTGGCTGATAGCAATACACAATATTTGGGAATTAGCGCCCAGTATAACAACAATCAAGGGGTTGAGGCTGTTTTAACCTATGTGGGTGTACCTCAATCATCCCGGACTTATTTGCTGCCCGATGGTGAACGGCTAACCCGTCAAGGGTTACAGGTGATTAATCCCCGATTGCAGTTATCGCCATTGTTTGGGGTACCCGGACTGTGGTTTCAGGGGGAATATGCCTACCAATTTAATGACCGGTATAGTATGTCGGCTCAGGGGGGTTATCTTTGGTTAGGCTACAGTGTTCAAAATGTGCGCTGGCAGCCTAGCTTTAGCTACCGCTTTGCCGGTTTTAGTGGCGATAACCCCAAAACTGCTACATACGAACGTTTTGATCCCTTGCAAGCGAGTGGTTTAACTGACTGGTTACAGGGAATTAGTCTCGGCAAGGTTTATAACAACTCTAATAGTTTTTCTCATCGAGTCAATTTTACGGTGATGCCTAACAGTAACTTTGAGTTATCCCTAGATTACTACTACCGGTTTGCCGACACTTTGAATAATTTAGGGGGTAATCCCGCCCTCCAGACGCTGAAATCCTATGATCTTGGCCATGAATTACTGTTAATTGGGCGATATTATCTGTCTCAAAATTTCTTGCTTCAGGGGGTTGGGTCCGTGGCTTTTCCAGGCACTGCTATTCGTCTCGCCGCGGACAATAATACTAGCCCTTGGGTTACTCTACAAGTGTCCCTGTTTATGTTTTTCTGAGTTTATCCCCATGTTGCCAGAGGACAAGAATGATGGTATGTGATATAATTTGCTCTTGCTTTCAACTACATAAGTAGCTGGTTATAATTAAATTAAAAATGGATTTTAGGTTCGATCCCCTCTGCCCTCCTTGATAAGGTAGGGTTGATTCATGAATCAACCCTACCCTTGATAAGGGGGGTGTCTGATAATTTTTAACGCCTACCTACATATTTAAGTGATTTTGTCAAGAAAATGAGCGAATTAAAATCCCAAATCACGGCTATTGATCATCAACTTTCCAAACGTCCGATCGCTCTCGATCCCGCAGGATATTTTATTATTTATCTAGACCGAGAAGCTGGGTTAATCTGTGCCAAACATTACAGCAATATTATCAACGAGAAAGGTTTAGCCGTCGATCCAGAAACGGGAAAAGTTATCGGTGTTAGGCAAAAACTTGATCGCAATCCTGAGTCTATTTATACCGCTAGGACTGCCAAAGAATTAGCCGTCAAAGTAATCGAAGAAACCCAACCTTGTCCCATTACTATGTTCGATCATGCTGCTTATTTAGGTCGAGAATTTACCCGCGCTGAATACGCTTTAATCACCGGGGAAGAATATATTCAGGATTAAAGATTGGGCTTTTCAGTGATCAGTAAACAGTAATCAGTAAACAGTAATCAGGGATAAAGATGAAGATAAATAACTTAAAACTTACATCTGATAACTTAAAACTTACATCTGATAACTGATAACTGATAACTGTTAAACCGTGCCTTTAAATAAACCTTGGGGGCGGAATAATAACAGCAAGATCATAATTAATAAAGCCACGGCTAATTTATAATCAGAACCAATTAAGGGAACACTAATTTCTTGGGCAACACCAATAATTAAAGCCCCAGCAATCGCTCCGTAGGGATTACCAATACCACCTAAAATAACGGCCGCAAACATTGGTAAGATTAAAAACCAGCCCATATTGGGACGTACTCCCCCAGTAATTAACCCGAACATCCCTCCGGCTAAAGCAGTTAAAACTCCCGTAATTATCCATGTCCAGAAGACAACCCATTCGACGTTAATTCCGGTTACTCTAGCTAAATCGTTGCTGTCAGCTACGGCACGCATCGCCTTACCGATCTTAGTTTTTTGTAATAAAAAATGGAGGGCAATAATAACTATAATTGCCAAACCAATAACTAACAAGCGATCGAAAGCTACTTTAATACCAAAAATTTCTGTAGCGGTCATCACAGGGAGATCGTAGCGTTGATTACTGCCGCCCCAGATCATTAAAATACCATTGCGAAGAAATAAAGCCAAACCGATCGAAATAATAATTAAAGTGGTAGAATCAGCCCGTCGATCGCGCATAGGTTTCCATAATAATCTCTCGGCAATGAGCATGGCAATAGCTGTCACCGCTGCCCCCACCAGCATCGCTAACCAGAGATTAATCCCTTGTGCATTTACCACCCAAGTTATGTAAGCACCCAAAGTCATAAAATCGCCGTGGGCAAAATTAGACAGACGCAAAATGCCACAGGTAAGGGTTAACCCAACAGCAGCCAGAGCAATAATACTGCCGACGGCTAAACCATTGAATAAAAGTTGCGGTGTATCCATCAAACCTCTTGTATAAATCAGAAATTGTCCTTAGAAATAGAAGTCAGGAGAGAGAAAATGAATTAACTTTTGTCTTTTACTTTATTTAACTGAAAGCTGAGGGACTGTAGCTTAAATATTTTTGTTTAGACCAAATTGCATGACAGTATAAGCTCAGACAGCTATTTTGACATCCTCACCGCCGGGGCCGGACGGTGATGACCGGCAGATCAAACAAACTTAATTGAACGACCGACCGCTGGGTTGACGCTTCACGGGATGCTGCTTCTTTAACAGAAGTCTTATGCTGTCCTCCACGCCCGTTTAAAGTCTCCGATTGTCCACCGGCGACCTTGATATTAATTGCGGCGTTTACATCCCTATCATGGAAAGTCCCACAGAAAAGACATTCCCACTCACGGATATTTAACGCTTTTTTTCCGCCAATATTCCCACAACAGGAACATCGCTGAGACGTTGGCTCCCATCGGGAAATTATCCGAAAATTACGCCCATATTTATCAGATTTTGCCGATAGCATATCTCGGAAAGAACGCCATCCTAAGTCTGATATGGCACGGGATAACTTGCGATTCTTAAGCATTCCCGATGTGTTTAAATCCTCTAAAACTATCGTTTGATTCTCACGAACGATTCTAGTGGATAGTTTCTGCAAGAAATCAGTGCGAGTGTCTTTAATCTTTGCGTGGATTTTAGCTACTCGTTTCCTAGCTTTTTCCCGTCGCTTACTTCCTTTCTGTTTTCTAGAAAGGTTTTTCTGTGCTTTTCTTAGTCGTTTCAATCGTTTCTTTAACGGTTTCGGTGCGTCTATCTTTTCCCCTGTTGAGAGGGTAGCAAAGGTAGCAATCCCTAGATCAATTCCCACTGACTCCCCATTATTAGGAAGTGTTTCGGGATGAATCTCGACAACAAAGCTGAGAAAATAACGATCTGCTGGGTCTTTAATCACGGTGACACTAGAAGGTTTAGAAGGTAATGGACGACTCCAAACTATTCTTAAATCACCGATTTTTGCTAAAGTAACGTGATATTGATTGATGGTAAAACCATTGTCAGTAAATCTTGCCGATTGTTTAGATTTACGTTTTTTAAACTTGGGAGGTTTGACTTTCTTTCCTTTTCTCTCTCCCTTGCAAGATGCAAAAAAGTTAGAATAGGCTGTCTCTAAGTCTCTCAAAGACTGCTGCAAAGGGATAGAAGAAACCTCGGTCAGCCAGACTTTTTCTGTCGTCTTTTTAATTTGAGTTAGTCTTTTAGATAACTCGGTATATTTTGGCTTTTTCTCCCCTTGTCGATAGAGTTCTTGACAGTAAGCTAAGGTATCGTTCCAGACAACGCGCACACACCCGAACAATTGAGACAAAAGCCTCTTTTGTTGGTCTGTTGGGTAAATACGGTATTGATACCTCGCTTTCATTGGGTTAAGATATTTGTGTCTGTATTTATTTTAACTAGGTCTGTCAATAATGTCAAGTCGGTTGCGAAAAGAGAGAAACTCTGTTTCCGATCTAAAGATACACTTGGTCTGTGTGACAAAATACAGAAGTAAGGTTTTTACTGGTAAAAGTCTGACTTTGGTTGAAAAATCTTTTAGGGAAGTTGCGGAAAAGATGAATTTTCAGATATTGGAATTTAACGGGGAGTCCGATCATGTACACGCATTGATTGAATATCCACCGAAATTATCTATTTCCGTGATGGTCAATTCTTTAAAGGGAGTCTCTAGTCGCAGGCATGGACAAGCTGGTTATCCTAAACCGTACGGGAAAGACGCTCTTTGGTCGCCCAGTTATTTCGTCTCTTCTGTAGGAGGTGCAACCCTGGAAGTTCTTAAGTCTTATATCAAAGATCAGGAAAAGCCGTCGTAAAACGACGGGGTTTTAACCCAAATTTTCGATAAAGGTTTGTGTGCCGGCAATTTCTGGCGACTGGCGGAAAGCTGACGGCTGATGACTTACTGCTATAAAATCAAGAATGCCCACTGATGGAATTTGCCGCCAATGAAGACTATCTTTCGATTAGCGATCGCTTTTTTTGCATTACTATTTATCCTATCTCCTGTCAATGCCTTAGCTGCCAGTTCTGCTGCTGTCACAGGAGCCAATGCCAGTTATGAAAACCAGAATCTGACAGGAAAGGATTTTTCGGGACAAAATTTGCAATCTGCCCAATTTACTAACGTTAATCTGCAAGATTCTAACTTTAGCTCTGCCGATTTGCGCGGGGCGGTGTTTAACGGAGCCTCTATCATCGAAGGCAACTTTCATGGAGCGGACTTAACCAATGGGTTAGCCTATCTGAGTACCTTTAAAAATTCCGATTTAAGCGATGCCATTTTTGCCGAAGCAATTATGCTGCGTACCATTTTCGAGGGAGTCAATATCAACGGTGCTGATTTCAGTTTTGCCGTGCTTGACGCTCAACAAATCAAAAATCTCTGTGAAAGAGCCGAGGGTGTCAACTCAAAAACCGGCGTCTCTACCCCGGAATCTTTAGGATGTGATCAATGATGCAAACCCGGGTTGGTGTTATTGGTGGTGGACAATTAGCATGGATGATGGCACAGGAAGCCAAGAAATTAGGCATTTCTCTAATTGTACAAACACCACACCCCGACGATCCCGCCGTTGCTTTAGCTGACGGGGTTGTCTTTGCGGAAATAGCCGACGTGGAAGGCACAAAAAAACTAGCTCAACATTGTGATCTGATCACTTTTGAAAATGAGTTTGTTAATTTAGATGCCCTAGAAGAATTAGCGGCCACAGGAGTGAAATTCTATCCTAGTTTGGCAAATCTGCGCCCCCTATTGGACAAATACGAGCAAAGATGTTATTTACGCTCCCTAGGATTGCCTGTGCCTGATTTTTGGGCGATAGATAATTTATCCCAACTAGAAAATTATCCTTTTCCGCTAGTGCTGAAAGCGCGACGACACGGTTATGATGGTCAAGGAACCTTTATTATCCGCACTCCTGAAGAATTAAAGGCCAAAAAGCCGCAATTAGAGCGTCTTGACTTGATGTTAGAAGCTTATATTCCCTACGAGCGAGAATTAGCCATCGTTGCCGCTAGGGGATTAACTGGGGAAATCGTCACCTATCCCGTGGTGGAAACCCATCAAGAGGAGCAAGTCTGTCACTGGGTAATCGCTCCCGCCGCTCTTAACCAATCTTTACACGCTCAAACCGAACCTATCGCCCATCATCTGTTAAGTAGTTTGTCGGCGGTGGGTGTTTTCGGGATAGAGTTATTTGTCACTCCGCAGGGAGAGGTATTGATTAATGAAATCGCTCCCCGTACCCATAATTCGGGTCATTACACCCTTTCTGCCTGTCTTACCTCCCAATTTGCCCTACAACTGCTTGCAGTGGCTAATTTGCCCCTCGGAGCCACGGACTTAAAATCTGCCGGGGCAGTTATGGTTAATCTATTGGGTTTTGAGGATAGTGACGGCGATTATGCCGAAAAAAGAGCAGTTTTAGCGGCAATTCCAGACGCTCACGTTTTTTGGTACGGTAAAAAATCCCGTCCCGGTCGAAAATTAGGCCATGTCACCCTCTTAAGGGATACAAGCGATCGCTCTGAGTTATTGGACCTAGCAAAACAGATAGAAAAGCTTTGGTATGGTTGTTAGGGAATTATGAATTATGAATTATGAATTATGAATTATGAATTGGGGAAGTGGGGTGATGGGGAAGTGGGGTGATGGGGAAGTGGGGTGATGGGGAAGTGGAGCATTTGGCTGAAATTTCCCTAAACCCCTAAACCCCTAAATCCCTATCACCCTGACTCCTAAATCCTGAATTATGCGCCCAGCAAGAAACTTTTTCAGGCAAAGCTAATTAAAAGACTTTTTTGATTGCCTCGGTCAGTTTTTGACTGATTAAATCGTTACCGTCTCGGCTGAGATGAATATTATCGATATAGAGGGAATCAGGATTAGGATGAGCTTGAAAAATGGGCAGAAAATCTAGATAAAAAATCTGCTGGTTGCCGGTGAAATCTGCTAGTCTTTGACGGGATTTCAATTCATAATCTCGCCCCTGTTTTTGGGCTTCGCGAATGAGGGGGGTAATAGCGATAATTAAACGGGCTTGATTAGTCTGAGCAAGGGCTTGAATTTGGGCAAGAGCGGTTAAATTATTGCCCACTCGATCGCCTCCTTCTTGCATCGGTGGTAGGGGAGGATAACGCTTAAAATATCGATCGTATAATTCGATTAAAGCTAAAGCTGGCCGGCGATCAGGATAATTAATTTCTCGTCCTACTACCGCCGAACTAGGAGCTAAAGCGAACAGATCATCGGTGTTCATTAATAACACAATCACCTGAGATTCAAAGGTGCCGAAACGTCGCAGATAGGCCAATTGATTGCGTGGTCCCCACGAATTAGCCGAAGCATTGAGAACTTGCACTGAACCCGTCAGATTTTGGCCTAAATTTTTGGTGATTAAAGCAGCAATGGTCTCTTTTTGATCTGTCCACCAGGAGCCATTAGCGATCGAATCACCGATTAACATGATTCTCGTCGTCTCTGGAGGCCGTTGGGGTGTAATCGGATCGCTGCGCATCGAATACTGATTAACGGCGATAAAATTGGAAAACCGGCGCGTTTGTTGATTAGGAGCCAAAAGATAGCCAATTTCGGCATCGGCTTCGTAAATAAGCGGATTACCGAACCCGAAGACAATTCTTAAAATAGCCTCAAGGAGAAGGCCAAGGGCGAAAAGAACGCCTAGAATGATTAAAGACAGCCGAATGATACCAATTTCTAATAACACGGATAGATGAGAGTTAGCTAATTTATGATCCTAAAGTGTCTCATACTTTCTACATCCATCTCATGAAAAGGAGTTAAAAGCAATGTCAGACTTAAATCGTGGCATCATGAAATTCGAGGGAGCCGATAAACCGGCAGTAGTGGCGATATCGTCGATTATCGTTATCGGTAGTATTATTGCTCTGATTCTTTGGGCAATGAAAGTCGCCTACATCTAGTTAACTAAGTGGGTGGGTGGAATTAAATATAAGATGAACGTAGGTTGGGTTGAAGCATGAAACCCAACGCCCGCTCATGTTACGCTACCGCTAACCCATCCTACAAATAATTGTGCCTCCCTACTTAGAATAATTTCCCTCACTTTTGGCATCACTCGGTTTAAATTTCTTGCCATCACGATCTCACCTCTTGTCCCCTTGAGCCTGTAGGATAGGGTCAAGGGAGAAATTGCTAGTTCCCTCTATTGCGCTTGCTAGTCACACTCGACTCGAAACAGATCATCGATGAGCAGATCAACTTCTGTTTTAACAGAACTGTTGCAGTTACTCCCCCAATGGCGATCGCAGATGTACTTCAAAGCATCCCTGACCGCGCTATCTCACGCCATGGAGGATCAGGTTTTAGCGGAAGACGATCAACCATTAGTGATTGCCAGTTTTCAGCGTGAGCGCTTTTATCGTCAAGAGGCCCATCGCTACCGACGCATTGCCCACAAAAGCGGGCAAGTTTATGTTTTGTCAGCCCCAGAAACCGATTTTAAGCATAGTTCCGACGTTTACGAGACGATCGCTTTTCAACCGGACGACAGTTTAGCCCAAGAATGGCATCTAGTGGTTATCAGTCGCCATTATGCTAGTTGTTTAATCTGTCGGGAACGAACCCATCTGGTAGCCGAAGGGGAAAATAGGGCAGCTATGGATAATAATCGCCGTTTTGAGGGGATTTGGACGAGCGATCGCCATGTGAGTCAACAGGCCGCCCAAATTCTCTTAAATCATATTCTCGATTATCGTCCCGAACTGGCAGAGAAAATTAGGCGCGCCCAAGAAGAATACCTGATCTGTGAACTGACGGACAGGGATCATCAAGAGGAACCGGATCCCTTTGTCCAGCGATTGGTCACTTATTTGCAAGCGGGACAGTATAAACTGCTGAAAGCCAATCGTTCCTTGGCATCGAAAGAACACAAGGAAAGACTGATCAACTCGGTGACAGCGGCGATCCGTCGTTCCCTCGATCCGGAAGATATCCTCCAGGTGGCAGTGCGGAAATTGGGGGAGGGATTGGGAGTCTGTCGCTGCGTGGTCTATCGTTGTAAGGAAGCCGACATTAACGCCACCATCGAACACGAATTTTTAAACTCCGGCATTAGTTCCATCAAAGGACAAAAATGGCCCCTGAAAAATAACCCTCTGTTTCAGGAAGTGCTGGAATTGAGAGAATCCCTAAAAATCGAAGACGCTATTCACGATCCTCGTCTCCCCGGTGATTCCATCCAAAATCTGGTGCGGGAATGTTCCATCTATTCCTGGTTATTAGTGCCGATTTTTTACCAAAGTCGTCTCTTGGGAATGTTGGAACTGCATCACTGTGGACCCTATACCACCACTTGGAAGAGCGAGGATGTCGCCCTTGTGGACGCGGTGGCCACTCAAATCGGAGTCGCCCTCATTCAAGCCGAAGCCTACGCTAATTTACAGGATTTAAATGAACAATTAGCCGCCCTCGATCGCACTCGTTCTAATTTAGTCGCCATTACCGGCCACGAATTACGCACCCCCCTCTCCACCATTCAAGTCTGTCTAGAAAGTTTGGCCTCGGAACCGGATATGCCGGCGGAAATGCGCCAAATTATGCTTGATACTGCCCTGAAAGATGCGGAACGAATGCGTAAATTAATCCAAGATTTTTTAACTCTTTCTAGGTTAGAAAGTGGCCGGGTTAATTGGAATCCCGAAGCTTTATCCTTATCGGAATGTGTGGAATTAGCCATCAGTCACGTTCACTCCCTCAATCTCGACAACGAAAACCCCAAAATTAGCAACCTTGTCCCCCCTAATCTGCCCTTTGTTTTAGCCGATGGCGAGTGGTTAGTGGAATTACTCTCCAAACTTCTCGATAATGCCTGTAAGTTTACCGGACGGGAGGGAAATGTCTCGATCGAAGTCGCTTTGGGAAAACCAAAAACTCTAGAAGTGACCATTTCTGACACCGGACGCGGGATCGAACCCAATCGTTTAGAACAGGTTTTTGATCGCTTTTACCAAGAGGAAGGAGCCCTGCAACGCAGTGCCGGGGGAACCGGTTTAGGACTGGCTATCTGTCGTCAGATCGTCAATGGTTGGGGCGGCGAAATTTGGGCAGAATCCCGGGGCAAAAATCACGGCAGTCAGTTTCATTTTACTATTCCAATATTTAAAGATAAAACTAACGATAATCCCCCAAATACCGCTCCGAAAAAATCCCCCCGTCGTGCTGCCAGTAAACGTAAATAGGGGCCGGTTGCCCGTTTAGTTTTGGCTCTCTACTCGTGACTTCATATTCCGTTTCTTCATCAAAAACTAAACAAAAAAGCATTAAAAAAGAAGCATCCAATCCCCAGGATATATAATAAACTTAAAAGAGTAATCAATTAGTCGTTTTTAGGTGAAAAAATTATGGGACGCGCCAAGAGAGTGGTTTTAGCTTATTCCGGAGGAGTCGATACTTCCGTCTGTATTCCCTATCTCAAACAGGAATGGGGAGTAGAAGAAGTGATTACCCTAGCCGCCGATTTAGGACAGGGAGACGAATTAGGACCGATTCAAGAAAAGGCTCTGCGCTGCGGAGCGATCGAATCCTTAGTAGTCAATGCTCAAGAAGAATTCGTCAAAGAATACGCTTTTCCCTCAATTCAAGCTAATGCTCTCTACGAAAATCGTTATCCCCTTTCTACCGCCCTGGCTCGTCCTTTAATCGCTAAATTATTAGTAGAGGCCGCCGAGAAATACGGGGCCGATGCCGTCGCTCACGGTTGCACCGGCAAAGGTAACGATCAAGTGCGTTTTGATGTGGGCATTATGACCCTTAATCCTAGTTTAAAAGTTCTCGCTCCCGCCAGGGAATGGGGCATGAGCCGGGAAGAAACCATCGCCTACGGGGAAAAATTCGGGATCGAGTCTCCTGTGAAAAAATCCTCGCCTTTTAGTATCGATCGTAACCTGTTGGGGCGCAGTATTGAAGCCGGTCCTTTGGAAGATCCGATGACGGAACCCCCGGAAGAAATCTATTTAATGACCAAAGCGATCGCCGATACTCCCAACGAGCCGGAATACGTCGATATTGGTTTTAATCAGGGGATTCCTGTCAGTTTAAACGGAGAAAATCTCGATTCTGTCACGCTAATTAGTCAATTAAATGACCTAGTGGGTAAACACGGTGTTGGTCGTTTAGATATGATCGAAAACCGGGTAGTGGGAATTAAATCGCGAGAAATTTACGAGGCTCCGGCTTTATTAGTTTTAATTGATGCTCACCGGGACTTAGAAAGTTTGACTTTAACTGGAGATGTTACCCAATATAAACGGGGAATTGAAGAGACCTACGGACAGTTAATTTATAAAGGATTGTGGTACAGTCCCTTAAAGGAAGCGATCGATGCTTTTATCCTCAAAACCCAAGAACAGGTGACGGGATCGGTGCGAGTGAAACTGTTTAAAGGTAACGCTAAAGTGGTCGGTCGTCAGTCAGTCAATTCTATCTATTCTCCCGATTTAGCTACCTACGGAGCCGAGGATCAATTTGATCATAAAGCTGCCGAAGGTTTCATCTATGTTTGGGGATTACCCAGCAAAGTTTGGGCCGAAAAAACTAGAGGGAAGTAATCAACAATTCTCCCCTAAGTAAGTGGGTGTTAATTCAGATACCCCCGCCTATCGGCACCCCCCTTATCAAGGGGGGCAGGGGGGATCAGTACCCCCCTTATTAAGGTAGGGTTGATTCACGAATCAACCCCCAAGGTAGGGTTAATTCATGAATTAACCCTACCTTGGGGGAAGGGGGGATCAGCACCCTTATAAAATTAAATATAAAGATGTTGAATTTTTGCTGATTTAGCAGCAGAAAAACCTTTGCCTGCTGAAAGAAATGGACGTAAAATTGTTGTAGAAATCAAAAGCTTTTTAAGTCCCTCACCTATGAGAGATTTTGAAATAGCTTTAGGACAATATATTTTATATCGAAATTTAATCAGTCTTGCCGTGAGTTAAGTTATCGGTAAATCTTGCCTCGAAATCTGAGGTTTATAAAAGAAGCTTAAAGGAGCTATTCTGTTACTTTTGAACCAGTTTATCCCTATGGGTAACAAGAATTTGAGCTATAATCATAATATCTCTATAACCCCACATAAAAAAGGCTTATGGCCATTTCAATTACTTTAACCCTACCTGATGAGATTTTTAATCTAGCTCAATCCTTAGCCCATTCAATTAACCGTGATCTTAATGATATATTAGTAGAAGCAATCGCTTTTTCTATTAGTCCCAATTATCAAGGCGAAAAAATCTCATCCCTAAATTCATTATCAGATAAATAAATTATCAAATTAACTCAATTACAAATGGCATCGGAACAAGATCAAAGATTAAGCGAGTTGCTCAATAAACAACAAGAGAGGGATTTATCAACCTTTGAAAATAGGGAACTTTGGTCATTGATGCAAATTTATCAAATAAACTTGTTAAAGAAGTCTCAAGGATTAAATGAAGCGGTTAAAAGAGGATTAATTTCACCCTTAGAAGCATGAATCCCAGCCCTATTCCCGACTATATTAAAGATAAAATTCGCCAACAGGCCAATACTAAATCTGGTTATTAAAAACTGATTATTTATTCCCCCTTTTGCATGAGGTTCTCTCCTTTATAAGCAGCCTATACTCAACGGATTTAGTATAATTGCTGATTGTCGGTATTCCTGCAAATGTAAGATGCACCAGGTCAATTTATTGCGGGGGAACCTAGTAGCGAAGGTGATCATTTCGGTCAAAGAAACTAAGTAGAGGTAGAACCTCGCTTATCTGCGTTGCCAGCTATAACCTTGCAACCAGTCAAAAATATTTATATAACCCAAAACTATCTTAAATATAAAAATCATAATAAATGATGATTAAATAACCCTTGACTTCCCCCCCCCCTTGTGATAGTTTTGGCTGTGGTATATTGGCGCAAAACTAGCGTTAAATATGATCATAATTTTCTCCTATTACTGTCATCGAATCCATGAAAAAATTACTGACAATTTTAACCCCCTTGACTCTGATGGGGTT
>NZ_JADBVM010000096.1:0-16636 GCF_020244875.1 Microcystis sp. M44BS1 | reverse complement strand
TTATCAGTTATCAGTTATCAGTTATCAGTTATCAGTTATCAGTTATCAGTTATCAGTTATCAGTTATCAGTTATCAGTTATCAGTTATCAGTTATCAGTTATCAGTTATCAGTTATCAGTTATCGGATTGCAGTTTTAAGTATATAGTGTTAGGTGAAAACTTAGGAACTTTCTTTTCACTGATTACTGATTACTGTTCACTGCTCACTGAAAAATCCCCACTTCCCCACTTCCCCACTTCCCTATCACCCTACTTCCCTAGGAGAATTAAATTATGTGGCCATTTTTGACGCAAGTGAAACTGGAAGACTTTACCCAAGATTATCTAGAATTAACTCAGAAAAATCTCAAAGGTTTGGACAATCTCAAACGAGTTAAAGAAGAAGATATTCAGTGTGGAGTCTCAGAAAAAGAAGCAGTTTATCGGGAAGATAAAATCATTCTCTACCACTTTAAACCCGTGGTCGAAAAACCCTTCGAGATTCCCTTGCTGATGGTTTATGCTTTGGTCAATCGTCCCTACATGGTAGATTTACAGGAAGGGCGTTCTTTAGTGGCAAATCTGCTGAAATTAGGCTTAGATATCTACTTAATTGATTGGGGATATCCCACCAGAAGCGATCGCTGGTTAACCCTTGATGATTATATCAATGGTTATGTGGATAATTGCGTCGATTTTATTCGTCAAAGTCACCATCTCGACAAGATTAATCTCTTAGGAATCTGTCAGGGAGGAACCTTTAGTTTATGCTATAGTTCCCTCTATCCTGATAAGATAAAAAATCTGGTGACAATGGTGACACCGGTGGACTTTTATCAAACCGAGACCCTCTTAAATATGCGCGGGGGATGTTCCTTGGGTTCCGAAGCATTAGACATCGATTTAATGGTAGATACCATGGGCAATATTCCAGGAGATTTTCTCAACTTAGAGTTTCTGGAATTGAAACCTTTACAGTTAGGTTATCAGAAATACCTCGATTTTCCTGACATCATGGAAGACGAATCAAAATTAGTTAATTTTCTGCGTATGGAAAAATGGATTTTTGATAGTCCCGACCAAGCGGGAGAATCCTACCGACAGTTCCTCAAGGATTTCTATCAGCAAAATAAACTGATTAAAGGGGAAGTGATGTTAGGAGATAAACGGGTAGATTTACACAATCTGACTATGCCAATTCTCAATCTTTATGCGGATAAAGATCACCTTGTCCCTCCCGCTTCTTCCCTCGCTTTAGGGAATTATATCGGTACTTCTGACTATACCGCTTGTGCTTTCCCCGTCGGACATATCGGAATGTATGTCAGTGGCAAAGTGCAACGGGATTTACCCCCCGCTATTAGCGATTGGTTGAAAGCAAGAGGTTAACAATCCTCGCAGCTATCCCCTTTTCCAGTTTGGGAGAGGGGTGTAACACAATACAACACATCGATAAAAAAACATCTACGGGCAGTAAAATAAACTTTTGTAACAGAGGATGTTAAGCACTGTTGCAAGATCGGGCAGAATCGGAGAATCTCGTTCCTTTCGGCTAAACCCCTGTGGTACACTGCAAAGCGTACTCGCTCGTAAGTATGTAGGAGAAAACCTGAGTGTTAAGAGTCGCTGTTGTGGGTTCAGGGCCGGCCGGTTCTTCGGCGGCAGAAACATTAGCTAAAGCAGGCATTGAAACCTATTTATTTGAACGCAAATTAGATAATGCTAAACCCTGTGGTGGAGCGATTCCTCTCTGTATGGTGAGCGAATTTGACCTACCTCCTGAAATTATCGATCGCCGGGTGAGAAAAATGAAAATGATCTCCCCCTCTAACGTCGAAGTCGATATTAATCTCGATAATCAAGACGAATATATCGGTATGTGTCGTCGGGAAGTCCTCGACGGTTTTATGAGAGAACGCGCCCATAAATTAGGAGCGCATTTAATCAACGGAACCGTTTACGGTCTCGACATTCCCACCAATAGCACCGATCCCTACACCCTACACTACGCCGATCACTCCCACGGCAATTCCCAAGGGGAAATGAAATCTCTGAAGGTGGATGTGGTTATCGGTGCCGACGGTGCCAATTCTCGCATTGCTAAAGCTATTGATGCTGGGGATTACAACTATGCGATCGCTTTCCAAGAACGCATCCGTCTTCCCCAAGATAAAATGGCCTACTACGAAGATCTGGCGGAAATGTATGTAGGAAAAGACGTATCCCCCGACTTCTACGCTTGGGTATTCCCCAAATACGATCACGTCGCCGTCGGTACTGGCACAATGAAGGTCAATAAAGCCATGATTAAAGACCTACAGGCTGGTATTCGCGCTCGTGCGGCCCGTCGTCTGGAAGGTGGCGAAATCATCCGCGTGGAGGCTCACCCCATCCCCGAACATCCCCGTCCTCGCCGTGTAGTTGGTCGTGTGGCCCTCGTTGGCGATGCTGCGGGAACAGTTACTAAGTCTTCGGGAGAAGGCATCTATTTCGCCGCTAAATCGGCACGGATGTGTGCGGAAACCATTGTCGAAGTCACCAACGGCGGCCAACGTATTCCCACAGAGGACGAGTTAAAACTCTACCTCAAGCGTTGGGATAAGAAATACGGTATGACCTATCTGGTGTTAGATATCCTGCAACGGGTTTTCTACCGTACCGATGCCACCCGGGAAGCTTTTGTGGAAATGTGTTCCGATAAGGACGTACAGAAGATGACTTTTGACAGTTATCTCTATAAAACCGTTGTTCCCGCTAATCCTCTCGTACAGATGAAGATTACTGCTAAAACCATCGGTTCTCTCCTGCGCGGTAACGCTTTGGCCCCTTAAAATCAATTGATAACCAGAAAACCCAATCTCCGGCGGTGATTGGGTTTTCTTTTGGGTTGTTTCATCTCCTATCTTGCTTAACAATTGAGATAGCAAATTCTCCTCAAATATGCCTGAATCGTGGGTAAGCAGCCCATATAAAGTTCATTTTGTCAAGGATTGTTAAGATGCGCTTACCCCTCGATGGGAGTCATGGTTTTCCTATTCCTAGGTCTTTCTTAATTGTAGGGGGAACTTGAGAATCAGAAATTGGAAACCCGTGATAAAGTGGATAGCCATCAGAATCATAACTGTTATTGGGATGAAATACATAAAACTTGTTTTTTTCTTTTTGATATCCATAGCGTTTTTTTTTATAATCTATGGAATGATTTAAGACTTCTTGAGCTTCTTCGATTGTTAAATCCATTGGAGTTCCTTTAACACTAGGTGCGGTTCCTTTCAATGATGAATCATGTTTAGGAGTTCCAGTGTAACGAGGACATAATTTTCTAGATTGAGTAATCTGGGTTAAATTTCTGATGGTAACATTTTCAGAGGATTGGTTTTTTTCTCGAAATGTTACCTCAACGGTTTCATCAACAAAATCGTCCGATTTTTGTAAACTGAGTAAACTACCTTTAAGTTTCACCGCTCCAGTTAAAGAACTCGATGTAATATTTTTGTTGTTAAAATAGCATTCGCAAGATTCAAGCAATCCTTGGTTATCGATAAATGGTCCCTTGTTTAAAATTCGTATCAACAATTTAGCCAGCACTTGCTCTTGTAGATGAGGAGACTTTATTTTTTGGCAAATCCATTGATGAATAGTAAGATTAGATAATATTTTTTGTTGAGATAAACTACTATGAGTCTGGATAGGATAATTGTTCTGTATAGGTTTTACTTCTTGGATGATATCATATAAGTTTTTGAGCAGTTCGTAAGCCTCATTGTCGTTTTTAGCTTGCCCAGTAAAAGAAAGTTCATTAATCAAAAACTTCATTTTAAAGCAACTCCATTAAATCTTTTTCCACTTGATCAAAAAATCCATCAGGCCACTGATCAATTCCTCCGTCTTGATAAAGAATGGGTGAAATAACTTCTGATACAGCTTGTCCTTGTTTCAAATATCTTTGAAAATAATGAATTCGTACATCTTGAGCATTAATTTTCTTATTTTTTACCGCTCGACGAATACCATTTAAGACATGATCACTATGAGTTTCTACTATAATTTGTACCCCACAGCTTGCCGCTAATGCTAACAGTTCTCCTATCTTAGATTGTCCTTTTGGATGAAGATGTGCTTCAGGATTTTCTAATAAAATTAACGTATCTGTAACAGATGATAATAAAGCCACAACAATAGGTAGTATATATGTAATACCAAACCCAGTATTTGTAGGACGATAAGGATTACTCAGTCCGTAAGAGTATTGTAAACTGACTAAATCCATTTCTGGATGAGATGAGATTATGATTCTAGTTCCAGGGCTAATTTCTCCAATCCAAGCTTCCACTTGATTTTTAAAACTTGTAGAAATTGCTTGAGGATGTTCTAATTTTGAATCTCTAATTTTCTCTTCTTCGTAGATAGAAAGAAAATGTGCTGTAAATTCTCCCTTACTTCCAAGCTGTTTATGCTGTTTGACTTGAAATTCTGAAATTTCAAAATGTGGACTTGGAGACATTCTTTCTGCTCGTAGATAGTAAAATTTATCAGTAAAAAGATTGGATCGGTAAATTTCTTGAGGAATAGTATCTTGGGACAGGGGAGATAGTTGAAGAACATCAGAATTAGGATCATATTCAAAAACCCATGAACTTTTACCATGATCTGCGCTGGTAATTTCAAAAGTAATTGAATCTTCTTTTGCACCTTCAAAGAGAGCGTCTTTAGCTGTTCCAATACGAACTAAATCACCATTTAATGCTAATCCTTCCTTTGGTAATAAATCCTGCTTATAGGACTGGCGAAGTAATAATAAGGATTGTAGCAAAGTGGATTTGCCACTACTATTTAATCCTGAGAGCAAAGTTAGCGGTTTTAAGTCAAAAGATTGATTTTCAAAAATCTTAAAATTTTTTAACACTAATGATTCTAACATGATAACACCTCTTTTATTATTTCTTTAATTGTATCAAATCTATAGGGAACTTTAGTGGCTGCTTGAGAAACAGATTCGAGAAAATTACTATCATCTTCCATTTTTTTAATAAAAACTTCCTTGACGTTCTCCTTTCTCTCAATTAATGTTTCAAGTTCTTGTTCACTTAAATCACTCAGGGTAACTGACCAACTTTCAAAAAGAGCTTTATTGATAGGATATTTTCTTTTTCCATCTTCTGTGATTTTACGGATTTTACGGAAAGCATCTTCTCCAAAAATATTATTTGCCGCTTTCATGGCAAAAATAAACTTATTTTTGATTTCTTGTACTCGATTTTCATCTATTTTGTTTAGCTTTTTCATTGCTTGATCTAAAAAATCATCCCGACCTTTATCAGACGAATAGCAATTGTAGCTTATTAAAGTAAAAGCAATAAATCCTAAGATAAATTCATGATCGACCATGCGATTCTTTCTTTTTTGACTAAAACTTGTCAATTTTTGGAATTCTGGAATGTTTGCTAATTCCTTGAGAATTTTTATGGCTTGACCTGGATTTATCGCTTGACGAAATTCTTGTAAATTGAGAGGTAATCCTCCAGTATTAATTCTTCTAAAAATGTTATACTTAACTTTAGGTGGTGTACCAGGTTCAATTAAATACACAATAAACTCTGCTTCATTTATTCTGCGTTTATAGTTACGAGATAAATCTGAATACTTGTTCTTTTCTAATTCCTTTAAAAATTCTAGGTCTTTTAAGACAAGCTTCTCATCAAGAATAAAGCTTTTGAATGTACTCAGTCTTTGCAATCCATCTATAATTAGCCATTCGTCTTCCTTGGTTGCATCCATATAAAATGCTGGCAGAGGAATTCGTATTAACAGAGATTCGATTAATCTGCTTTTAGCCTTATCAGTCCAGATGTTAGCGTTACGTTGAAAATCAGGATTTAAGTTAATTTCTTTATATTCAATTCTTTTGATCAAAAGATCCATGGTTATTTGTTTGGTCGTAATTCTGATTTTGGTTGGATCGAAGAAGTCTGAACTTTCTTCTTCTTCTTCTTCTTCTTCTTCTTCTTCTTCTTCTTCTTGCAATTCAGTTTCTTGGGATGTTAATTGTTCGTATGTGATATCACTTGTACTGTTTTTCATATTATAGTCCTATGAAATTGTTGGCTCTCTTATTCCTTGTGTGATAAGTTAAACTTATATAGTAGCGATCAATCTTTGTGTCCTTTGTGTCTCTGTGGTTCGTTCCACTCACTGCCCCCAAACTGTATTTTAGAATACATTTTACCCACCAAATCTGGGAGAGCCAATTGTTTTTAGAATATAGCGTACCTAAATAAAATGTCAACCCCTTCAATCCTGTTCTGACCTAGCTTGCCGATCACTCCCAAGGCAATTCCCAAAAGGACGTACAGAAGATGACTTTTGACAGTTATCTCTATAAAACCGTTGTTCCCGCTAATCCTCTCGTACAGATGAAGATTGCCGCTAAAACTATCGGTTCTCTCCTGCGCGGTAACGCTTTGGCCCCTTAAAATCAATTCATAACCAGAAAACCCAATCTCCGGCGGTGGTTGGGTTTTCTTTTGGGTTGTTCCTTCCTGTCTTCTCTAATTCAAACAAAAATATCGCTTCACCAGCAATCTCTAAGTACCGCCTCACCTCAAATCTAGAGAACTAAGGCTCTTTTAATACCATAATTCCGGAATCAGGTCATAATAACCAGCTTGGGGCGGTGGGTAAATACCCGCTTCGATTTTTTCGATAATAGTCGGCCAAGCTTGCCTAAAAGCGGCAGAGCGCTCGTTGGGGTGCAAAGTCCAACCCTTGGCATTGGTGAGAGTGGCGCGATAGTAGTTGCTTTGTTCTAGGGAGCGAGAAACCATAATTTCCCAAGAGTCGAGTTTTCCTTTCCCAGTCAAAATATTGCCCCAAGCTTTTAAACCATCGGGTAAATGATCGAGAAAGGTATTTTTATAAGAGCGCCAGAGGGGGGTGATCGGTAAAAGGCGATCATAGCGACGACAATTAAGTAAATAGGCACGACTACCAAAAAATTTAAATTGATAGAATCCGTCGGGATTTTTCGTGCAAGGATGCTGAGAATAAATCGTACCATCAGGCCGGGGTGGACCGGACAAAGGACGCACAAACATCATTTCTGGATGGGTTTCCATTAACTCGATCCCTTCGCGGATCCAACTGTAATCCGGTTCTTGGTAGAGCATCATGTCGCTGTCATAATGAACCATATAATCGCTGCGACATGACTCGATTTTGAAGATCGAGCCGAAAATCGGATAACCTTTGTAGTTATGGGTGGAACGGAGGGGACTGCCGAAATGCTTTTGATAGATACGCTGACGATAGCTGGGATCGTAGTTAAAATCCACTAGGCGATCGATTATGCCTTCTTTAACTAATTTTTCAGCACAGGCTCTTAACTCCTCCATTGTACCCAGTCCGGGGCGATTAACCTTTTCCCCGCTTAAGGGGGCCGTGTCAATAGCGAGTACCTTTTCCTGGAAGGGAAACTGACTCATTTTGACTAGATGGGGAATAGTGTTCATCATAAACCAGACATCGGTTCGCGCCGTAAAAAACCAGAGCGAACAACTTGGCAATCCCATTTTGTATAAACCTCACTTTTGTTTGGGTCTTAAATGGGATACATTATAGGGGAATCTTCGCGACAAGTTGACACAATTCCTTATTAACCTATGACTATAGCCCTCGATCGCTTACCCCAATCTTGGCAGGGTTTAACCCATCGTTTAACTTATAAGTATTTTCAGGTACGCATTGATACACCCAAAGACCCCTATAAAATTCTCTTTCGTCCCCAACCCTATCAGGTTTTATTTATTCTTAGCCATATGCGATCGGGTTCGTCTTTATTGACCCATATCCTCAATTCTAATCCTGAAATTATCGGTTTTGGCGAAACTCATCTGGTTTATGAGAGTGAACAGGATTTTAAAACTTTAATGTTTCAACTCTACTGGCGTTTGAAAGATTTAAACATGAATCATAAATATATTTTAGATAAAGTTCTTCATGATCAGAAGTTTTTAGATCATAGTTTTTTGCAATCTGATCCGGTTAAGACCATATTTTTACTACGAGAACCGAAGCGCACTTTAGCTAGTATTCTAGATCTTAAACCCCATCAAAACGAGCAGCACGCGCTAGGCTATTATACTGGTCGTTTAGCCACCCTAGAAGGTTATGCTCGATTAATTAACAGCAAAGAAAAGAGTTTATTTATCACCCACGATCAGGTATTAAACCAAAGTCAATTGGTCTTTAATAGTTTACAGAGTCATCTCGATACTAAAACGGGATTTTCTGAAGAATATCGAGTTTTAAAAACCACTGGCAGCCGCGGTATAGGAGATTCTTCCGAGAATATCAAAGCGGGTAAAATTATTAAACAAGCCAGAAAATTAGATATAGAAATTTCCGACGCTGTTTTAACCCAAGCCCAAAAAGCCTACGATCGATGCTACGAAACCCTCAGCCATTATTGTCATTGTATCTAAGCTGAATTGGGGATTAGTAATAGCCTTGATTCTCTCCTCCGAGTCCCAAGAAAATCCCCCTAACTCAACTCTAAGTTGAGCATTTAAAAGGTCTGATTAGCCTTCAATATTAGCAATTGTAAAGCCCATCTGACACTCGTAGAGATTGGGCTGTTGGCTTCCTCCTTTACCCAAGGAGTGACCACAGCCTAGTTTACCCTCTCGCCACCGGGGTTGCCCCTGCTGGTTGGCTAAAAGACAGCCCTGACAGACAGAACCCGTATCGAGAATGTGTTCGTCGGTTAAAATCACTAACATGACGTTCACCCCCATTGATCTCCGATCACTTTTGTCTCTATTGTAAGGGGTTTTTTCTGAGATGTAGTGGCGCGCTATACATTCCGCTACTTTTTGGTTTTTTTTCGCCTGGACTCTTCTTATGCAGAAGATTAGACCTTGAAAATGTATAGTCATTTCAGATAAGTCTGATACGATTCAATCTTAATAATTGAAATGACTGTAATTATTATTTTACTAAGCCGAGTTTTCTGGTTACTTTTTGCCAAAAGGTTGGGGTCGGTGGTTGATAGGGTTTGGGACTACCGGTAAATATAGGACGTTGACTAGGTTCGTAGAGATAACGATAGTGTAAGAAAATATCTCGATAGGGAAAATCGAGATTTTCACCGCTACAAAGTCGAGTAAACAGAGAGGAAGATAAACCGATGTAGTGAAGGTATGTCAACCGTTTGCCCTGATCGTAAAGAATATTATCTAAAGCCTGAAAATGGGGAGAGGTGACACAGCAGCCGGTGCGTTCTTCTTTAGGCAATTGAAGAGCTAGATTATATATAGAAAAATTTGAGCGCATCATCATATAATTGACGATAGTTTGATCGGGAGCCATCGGATAGAGAATTTCCGCTTCTCCTGCTCGCAATTGTTCTATGAGCCAATCTCGCTGATTTTCATCGAATAAACCAGTTTTAGAAGCGTAGAAACCTGCACAAAAAATCTCCTTTTCGATACGATCACGGGAAAAAACCTCGAATAATTTTGGTTGAGAAACTTCATAGACATGAGTGGGATCTTTGTGCTGAAAGTCATAAACAACACAATCGTGCCTATCTAGAATAGCGAAGATTTTATCAATGGCATCGAGTAGCAAGGTGTCCCCATCCATGTAGATAAAACGATCGAAGGGACTATCAAAAGCAATAAAACGGTGGTGCATTCCCATACGATAATATCGGTCAGTGCAACCCGATTTCAACCAACGTTCGCGGGCTTGCGGGTGGCTATCCCAAATCGACTTGGCGAAATTTTCCCAGCGTTCAATAATTTCCTGATTATCAAACAACTGTACGTTAGGACGTTGAGCAATTTCCGCTTTGATACGTTCGATGTTGTCATCGTAGGGATAGACACAAACAGGAAGAGCTTTTCCCCCATTTACCTCGATGCTGTTGAGTAGAGCGATTAATTGATCGTAAACGCGATCGTTAGCTAAGGTACAGATACCGTCCATAAGTAATGCCAAGGAAAAAAATCAAAACTTATTATCTTTGCCGTTAGTTTAGCTTATTTTTGTCGATAAATTTGGGTAATTTCAGATTATAGCCATGAACTTAACTGCCGAGCAGCCAATGTTCATTCAAAAGTGAAGTGCAGCGCTAGGGATTGACAGAGGTAAGTCCCTAAAGATAGTCTCAAGTTTCTCACAACAGAAAGACTACCCGCTCGGCTATACCCAAAACCGATCGATTTAGCGTTTGCGTTTGAGTAATTTAGAAATGCGTCGATTGTACCGCAACCAACGCCAGATTTTAATAACTAATTCCTCCACCCATAAAATAATCGCATCTAATCCCTCTAAAATCCGTTCTAAGGGGTGTTTAACGTAGCCGACGGGGGTTGATTCGGTTTCTAACCATTCTTCGTTAATTGGTTGAATTATCTCCCTAGCGTAGCGGGGATCTAATTGGGTTGCGGGGGGGGATTCTCCAGGAGTAATTTCAGCGGCGGCCGGGGGGATTTTTTGTAAAGATTTATTTTGTTTTCCTTGACTAAAAACTTTTTCTGTGCTAGAAGGCTCGGTTGGGGTGACTGGGGACTGGGGAAGGGGATAAGCGGGATTAAGGCGGGGTTTTTCGGAGTCTTGGGGAGAAATAGCCAATATATCGGCGGATTCTAGCCAAGGTTGCTCGCTGACGGCGGAAAATGTCAGGGATTGGCGAGAGGAAAAGAAGTGATCGATCGCCGCTTGGATGAGTTTGCCGATCGTGAAGGGATCCGCTTGGGTTTGTTTTTCTAGCCAATCCTGGAGACGTTGCTTGAAGGTGATCAGCAGAGAATTAGGAAGACTTAGGGGATATTTTGCCGATAAAGCGGGTGAATCAGCACTATATTCTAAATTATTCTTCTCTTTTGCCCAGAAATGCTCGATCGCCGCATAAATTAACCAATAAAGGCGCCAGAGATAGGAGGAATTTTTCTCCAGAGTCGGGGACTGGTTAACGAGATCGGAAGGAGGGTTAGGGGTGTGGCTCAAACTACCGGGGATTGCGGGGGAGATAGCGAGAAATTTAGCCTCGAAAATCGCTAATTTTTCGTCAATAACTCCTAAAATTGCTTGAGAATTTAAATTAGGCAGTGGTAAGGAGGGTGGTGTCGGGGTTTTGACGAGATGGGATTCTTGGAATAGATTTATGGCGATCGCTATCTGTCCCTGTTGTTCCCAGCGTAGTAGCTCCCAAAACCAACGGATCGGAGGCAAGACAGAATTTTTATCGGTAAAATTTGGTAATAAAGGCGGATACTGAGGATTTAATCGCTTAATTCTCCGTTTTTCGAGGGCGTAATTAGCCAGTGCCGTCCTAATTTGTTTTTCTATTTGTCTTTGGGTTTGATTATCGGTGATTTTAACGGTCTGGTGATCGTTAGTGACGAAAACTAAAGCTTGATCCTCTAGATCGGCTGCTATGCCAATAAATGCCGTTTCTTGGTCGGATAAGCTCTGGAGAAATTCTGCGATCGCATCCGTCCCCTCCTTGCTGGGGGGTGATAATTGTTTCTGGAGACTGTTCCCCAATTGATTAGCCGTCACCCGCAGCGATTGTACCAGTAAATAGACGGGATAGATGGCTATTTGCAGGGCAAGAGCGATCGCATTTTGACCGCGACGGGAAACGCGGCCGAGGTTATCTTTCAGACGGATCAAGCGACGGTTGATCAGGTTGAACAGTCGGCTTTTATAGGGATCGGCAGCCATGGATTTTGGGCGATAACATCTTCATTTAGACTATCCTATTGTGCAAGGGCGGGATAAAAAAAATTTTTGCCAAAACCCTTGACTCCCAGAAAGATTATTGTTATATTTAAAAAGGTCTGAAATCTAAGCCCCCATCGTCTAGTGGCCTAGGACACCTCCCTTTCACGGAGGCGACAGGGATTCGAATTCCCTTGGGGGTATGAAAAGAAGTCAGAGGTGTCGAGCTTCTGACTTTTCGGTTTTTTTCTCCCGTTGATGGCTTTTTGGTAGGGTGACGGTGAAAACTGTTCCTCGATCGATCTGACTTTCGACGCTAATTTGTCCATGATGACTGAGGGTAATCGCTAAAGCGATCGCTAATCCTAATCCTGTTCCCCCGGAGGTGGCAGAATTTTGTCGTGCGGGATCGAGACGATAAAAGCGATCGAAAATATGGGACAAAGCAGCCTCGGGAATGCCGATTCCGTTATCTTTGACGCGTACCAGTAACACCGATTGTCGATCGCGTTTACTTTTTTCCAATTCCACTGCCACATTTTTAGGCTCAGATTCGGGCAAAAAAGCGTGTTTTAGGGCATTAGAAATTAAATTTGTGAATAAACGGGCTAATTGATCCCAATCTCCCTGCATAGTAAACATTTCATCGCTGTAGGAAAAATCCTCTTGATTCGGTTCCACAATCGACAAAGAGAGGGAAATTCCCTGCTTATCGGCGATTAAACGCTGTTCTTCCACCACTTCCATCAATAAAGCATCCAAAGGTACAGCTTGCTCGATCGGTTGGACGATGCCACTATCAGAACGGGCTAAAAAGAGCAGATCATTGACTAAATTGCCCAATCTTTCCGTTAAACGATCGATCACTTGCAAGCGTTGATGGCCAGTTTGGGGATAGGCGATCGCCATTTGCACGTTAGTTTGAATAGTGGCGATCGGATTGCGTAATTCATGGGAAGCATCGGCGGTAAATTGTTTTAAACTCTGATAGGACTCTTTTACCGGTTGAATGGCTAAACCGGACAAAAACCAACCAATCCAGGCAACACTAGCAATCATCAGGCAAATTCCGGCGATTAAATCCAATAATAGCTGTCTAATCGGTTTTGTCACCTCAAACCAAGGATGACTTACCCGCAGATATCCCAAAACATGATGATCGATTTCCACCCTTTCGGTTATTTGTCGCAGCAGACGATCATCGGATAAGCGAATAGTTTCCCCCTGACGGTGGGGATGGAGGGGAATATCTAAGGATTCAGCCAGAGTTGACCAAAGTAGATTACCTTGGGGATCAAACCATTCCAAATCTATATGATCGTCCTCGACGGATTTACCCTGACTGGGAAAACTTGCAAGGGGATCGACGCGATAACGTCCTTGGTTCGGGGGAATCGATTCGATCACGAGGGAACGATTTACCACCTCAATGATGTGTTTGAGGGTATCATCAATGCGATCCACTAGGGTATGCCGCACATAAAAATACATTCCCGTAGCGAGAAAAAGCAGTAGTATGGCAGTGACAACAGTGTACCATAAGGCTAAACGGCGGCGAGTGGCTTGGAACACCGATAATCTATGGATTGGCTAGAGATTTTTAGGGCAATGTATCCTATTTTACAGCTTATTTGAGCGATTTATTATTGGAGAATAAATTATTTTTAGCCATAGGGAAAAACTGACGGTTGCCAAGAATAGCTAGACTTGAAGGCTCATAGTCCTTAAAAATTGCTGCTAACAAAAGTATTTTTAGATACATTCTTCCCAATAATTGTTTGAGTAGAACTACAAAAGCAGCTAAAGTGAATTATATTTAACCCTATGGCAACAAGGCTGACAGGAACGGCTAAAAATATTTTTGAGCTTATTTGAATTAATAACAACTATAAATAATGATGAATTTAAATTATTGGTTAATGAAATCGGAACCCAATGTCTATAGTATCGGGGATTTAAAAAAAGATGGTCAAACTATTTGGGAGGGAGTGCGAAATTATCAAGCGCGCAATTTTCTCCGTCAGATGAAGCGGGGAGATTTAGCCTTTTTTTATCATTCTAATACGACCCCGCCGGGGATTGTCGGCTTGATGCGCGTAGTGGAAACCGATATGATCGATCCGACACAATTTGATCGCAATAGTCCCTACTATGATTCTAAAGCCTCCCTGGATTGCCCGCGCTGGTGGACGGTTAAAGTTGAGTTCGATCGCCTTTTTCCCCAACTGCTGCCCCTGGGAATTTTAAAACAAAATTTTACCGCCGATGAATTATTATTAGTAAGGACAGGAAATCGTCTGTCAGTGATGCCTGTCAATCAAGCGATCGCAACAAAAATTCTCGCTTTAGTCGCTCGTCAAGGAGTATAAACTGTGAACCAGAAAGATGCTATTAATTTACTTTCCCTGATTGGGGGATTATTGGCCACTATTGTCATTTTAGCGGCCTTTAATGCCTATGTGATCATCACCCCGGGACAAGCGGGGGTTTTAAGTGTTTTAGGAAAAGCTAAAGACGGGGTTTTATTGGAGGGATTGCACTTTAAACCTCCCTTTGTTTCTAGTGTCGATATCTACGATGTTACGGTGCAAAAATTTGAAGTTCCCGCCCAAAGTTCCACTAAAGATTTACAGGATTTATCTGCTAGTTTTGCGATTAATTTTCGGCTCGATCCGACGCAGGTAGTGGCAATTAGAAGAACCCAAGGAACTTTACAAAATATTGTCGCTAAAATTATCGCCCCTCAAACCCAAGAATCCTTTAAAATTGCCGCCGCTAAAAGAACCGTAGAGGAGGCAATTACTCGACGCAGTGAGTTAAAAGAAGACTTTGATAATGCCCTATCGACTCGGTTAGAAAAGTATGGTATTCTAGTCTTAGATACCAGTGTGGTAGATTTGAATTTTTCTCCAGAATTTGCCCGGGCCGTCGAAGATAAACAAATCGCAGAACAACGCGCCCAAAGAGCCGTTTATATCACCCAAGAAGCAGAACAACAGGCCCAGGCAGAAATTAATCGCGCTAAAGGGAAAGCTGAGGCACAAAGACTATTAGCAGAAACTTTAAAAGAACAGGGAGGAGGATTGGTTTTACAGAAAGAAGCGATTGAAGCTTGGCGCGAAGGTGGGGCGCAAATGCCCCGGGTTTTAGTCATGGATGGAGCGGGAAAAAATAGCGTACCATTTTTATTTAATTATAGTGATTCTTTTTCAGAAAATACCCCCTA
Organism: Microcystis sp. M44BS1; assembly: GCF_020244875.1. Classification (NCBI taxonomy): domain Bacteria; kingdom Bacillati; phylum Cyanobacteriota; class Cyanophyceae; order Chroococcales; family Microcystaceae; genus Microcystis; species Microcystis sp. M44BS1. The sequence goes on along the minus strand of NZ_JADBVM010000096.1, from coordinate 1,703 downwards.
AATTCGGGTCTATTTAGCCTAATTATTTTCTCAAGATACAGTCTTTCCCATCAAGAGGAAGTGTAACCTAAATTTGGTAAGCTGTTGACTATCTAAATTACTCGTTAAGACTGCACGGGAGTTGGGAGCGCTGGAGAAGGAGTTTGAGTATAAGTCCACCTCACTTCTCCCCATTCCAATCCCATCCCACCATCCCCAACTCAATCAAACCTCTAACTACAAGAAATATGACCTTGGGGTGCTTTTCGTTCAAAAATAACTTGATCGTAGATCGCCGACGAGTGTAAAGTGCATTAGAAGGCTACCAATTCTGTTAAAAAACCCAAATCAACAATCCGCACCCCACGCAGCAACTTTATTCTTAAATTGGTGTTTCTGTCTTGGCTTATTTTGTTAGGAAGAACAGCCGAGACACCTATTTTCCGCTATCATGGAAACAGCGCTGTACTGCTTGCTCAATCAATGCTGACCCTCAAAACGAGTAAACTAACCCTTGCTGATGTTCAACGTCATCTCCATTTTCAAGAAAAGCTTGAAGATGTTTCATTTACAGAGCTTTTAGCTTTGGAAACCGTCAGCGAGGCAGAAAAATTAGAACTTGTTCAAATCCGCAACGATTTTCGACCCTATTTGATGGAAGATAAAGCATCAGAAGGACAAGTTAAAGTTTTAACCCTATTTCCCCTATTGCGGTTAGCGGGTTTTTATCGTTATCCGATTAAGATTAGGGTTGAAGAAGGGATTGATAATATTATCCTTGTGGATGAAGATAAAACTATTAGCGGACGCTTTGATATTGTCACGGTAAATAATTCGATAGCAACTGTCAATGATATCCCTTTTTGGATTTTAGTCATTGAAGCTAAAGAGAGTGGAATCGAAGTCCGTCAGGGATTACCTCAATTATTGACTTATGCCTACAATAGCTTAGAAAGACAACCCTCAGTTTGGGGATTAGCGACTAATGGCTTACAATATATGTTCGTCTATCTCAGACAAGAAACTAACCCCACTTATCAGATAATGCCAGAACTTAATTTAATGTATCCTGAATCAGCAATTAATCTGCTCCAAATTCTCAAGGCAATGGGTCAGCTAATTTTAGAGTAACCTTTGGGGTGGTTGGGTTTCGCTTTTTCAGGCGAATTAAGCCATTTTCGACCCAGTATTGTTTCGCTCAACCCAACCTAAGAGGCTTGATACTAAATCTGTTGAGTATATGCTACATATCAGTAGAGTACCAATTATTGTAGGTTGGGTTGACGCAAGGAAACCCAACCAAGAGTAACTTTTGGGGTGGTTGGGTTTCGCTTTTTCAGGCGAATTAAGCCATTTTCGACCCAGTATTGTTTCGCTCAACCCAACCTACGAGGCTGTCTATATAGGGAATTAAAAGCGTCTTGAATAATTACCACTATCTAAAACTCCTAAGTCAAAAATAAACTTAATTAAGGTGTCGATTGAACGAGAATGAATTAGTTGATGCTTGAGCAACATCTAACAAAGACTCGATTACAGAATTAACCACAGCAGCTACGCAGGAAATCGCTACACTATTACCGGTTAATTTTCGCATAGTTTGATAACTGCCGACAATTTGATAATCATCGGGAAAACCTTGTAAACGTAGCATTTCTCTTTCTGTTAAGCGTCTTTTCCCATCCACTAACAAATAATTATAGGATGCTCCCGCTCGCAAGGCA
>NZ_JADBVM010000095.1:0-29770 GCF_020244875.1 Microcystis sp. M44BS1 | reverse complement strand
TTTGTAGGTAGCAGTTTCTCTATCTCTGTCATCGCAGGTGACAAGAATATCAGGATAATAAAAGTGATTGCGTTTCTCTAATCTGACTTTCACATCGGCAAAATAAACCCGACAATCGGAACCCCGCAAATGATTACGAATAATTGTGTATATATTCCCCGAAACAATATTATGAGTATCAGTCGTCCCTGCCATGGCGTAAACTTGTCCATCGATATATTCATGTTTAATGGGACTTTTTTCTTCAAACTGAAGATATTCTTCTGGAGTGAGATTATTATATTTAGATAAAGCAATCATCGTTTTTTATGATAGTTACAACTATATTAACTACCTAAGCAAAATTAATTATACATCTCGCTAACCTTGTTGCACCCTTGTAAGAGTACCTATCTGAAAAAAGCAAATTAACTTTGCAGGACTAGATACCTGTTCAAATACTGTCTAGGAGAACCAGCAAAAAGAGCCTAGAATGGTTAATCTATATGCTATTACCCTTGTAACTCTCTATAACTACTGTTATGACAACCCTAATTGACTATTCAAATATTCAATCTTTACCCGAAGTTTGGTCAATAGTTGCCCAGCGTTTCCCCGATATTATCGCCCTGCACGATCCCCACAGTAAACCGGAAGTAATTATCACCTATCGGGAACTTTATCAACAAATTCAGCAATTTGCCGCCGCTTTGCAAGCATTAGGAGTCACAGAAACCGAAAATGTCGCTTTATTTGCCGATAATAGTCCCCGGTGGTTTATTGCCGACCAAGGTTCCATGGCAGCCGGGGCCGCCAATGCGGTACGATCTGCTCAAGCAGATGCAGAGGAATTAGCCTATATTCTGGCCGATAGTGACAGTCAGACGCTGATTGTGGAAAATAACAAAACTTTAGGGAAATTGCTGGCGAAAATCCCTGAATTGCCCCTAAAATTAATCGTGCTGCTCACCGACGAAGACCCCGCTACTGGGGCGATTTCCGTGCAGACCTTAAATTTCAAGCAACTAATGGCGATCGGGGCTGAGAACACCCTTAAACCCATCACCAAGAGCGAAAATGATCTGGCTACCCTCATCTACACTTCGGGAACGACGGGACAACCCAAAGGGGTGATGTTAAGTCATGGTAATCTGCTGCATCAGGTACGCAACTTAAATGCTATCTTTCAACCGGAGCCTGGCGATCGAGTTTTAAGTATACTACCTTCATGGCACTCCTACGAGCGCAGTTGTGAGTATTTCATTCTAGCTCAGGGTTGCACCCAGATTTATACCAGTATTCGCACTTTTAAGCAGGATTTAAAGCAATTTAGTCCGCAATTAATGGTGGGAGTTCCCCGTCTTTGGGAATCTCTTTACGAGGGTATCCAAAAACAATTTAGCGAACAATCGGCCACAAAACAGAAATTAGTGCGATTTTTGCTAGAAAAGTCGGAAAAGTACGTTATTGCTAAACGTATCGCTGATAATCTCAGTCTAGATCATCTTCATGCTTCCCCCGGAGAAAGACTAAAAGCAAGAATTCAATCCCTCTTACTCTATCCCCTCCATGCCATCGGTGATAAGCTAGTTTATGGCAAAATTCGCCAAGCAGTGGGAAATAAAGTTAAAATCTTGGTTAGTGGCGGTGGTTCCTTAGCCAGACATCTAGATACTTTCTATGAGATTGCCGGAATCCCGATTTTAGTTGGTTATGGACTAACAGAAACTTCTCCTGTGGCTACCGTCCGTCGTATCGATCATAACCTGCGCGGGTCTGCCGGTCGTCCCGTTTTTCAGACAGAAATCTGTATTGTCGATTTACACAGCAAAGAAGTCTTACCGACGGAAAAACACGGTTTAGTTTTGATTCGTGGTCCGCAGGTGATGCAGGGATACTATAAAAAACCCGAAGCAACCGAAAAAGCGATTTCTCCCGATGGTTGGTTTGATAGCGGTGATATTGGTTGGTTAACCGCTGCCGGAGATTTAGTCTTAACCGGACGGGCCAAAGATACAATTGTTTTGAGCAATGGTGAAAATATCGAACCGCAACCGATTGAAGATGCTTGTTTACGCAGTCCCTTTATCTCCCAAATCATGCTAGTGGGACAGGATCAAAAAGCTTTGGGGGCTTTGATCGTGCCTAATCTTGATATACTGGCCAATTGGGCGCAAGAACAGAAAATATCCTTAAATTTACCCGATTCTCACAGCGATCGCTCAACGATTCTTTCTAGCGATCTCTACAGCAAAAAAGTCTTAGCTCTCTACCAACAAGAATTAAAGCGCGAGGTGAGAAATCGGCCCGGTTATCGTGCCGATGACCAGATTAAAACCTTTGAGTTAATTTTAGAGCCTTTTTCCCAAGAAAACGGCATGATGACCCAAACTTTAAAGATTAAACGACCGGTAGTAACGCAACGCTATCGCGATATGATTAACGAGATGTTTGCCAAGTAAATATTTCTGGCAAATATTCCCTAACCCCTTGACAAAAAGACCTTTTTAGGATAAGCAAATCATGGATGACGCACAAACCAGTTTATTACTGAAGCGCCCGGTGACAATTAAAGTCATCGTGACTCCGCGCTGGAAAGAAGAAGCACAACAGCAATTACAAGCACAAATGGCTCAAATTGACGCACAAATTCAACAATTAGAAACCCAAGGCCAAAGAGCGATCGCCGAAATTCAGCGTCAGAGTCTGATCCCCTTACCCCCCGCGGCTGCCCAACAGATTGACAATATTCAAATCCAAGTCAATCAACAGAAAAGTGAGTTTCTCGAACAAAAAAACCAGTATCTGCAACAATTGCAACAGGTACAACTCTTGGAACTCAATCAAGAAGTCGCCCAAGCACAACTAGAAAGTTTTTTCCGGGTCGAAAAAGGCGATAACTTAGTAGCAAAAATGAATGTAGAACTCGTCCTTAGAGATGGCATCGTCGAAGAAATTCGCGGCGAAATTTAAAGCTAGGGTGAGCAGTTACGGGTCATTCTCAACTTAACCCTTAAAATCGGCAATAGCAAGGGGTATTCTCCCTTGCTCACCCAGAAAACCGCCCCTAGATCACATCACCCCTGACATGGCTTGATCAAGCCTGAAAAATATATTAAGATTCTTTATCGATCGCCAAGACAAACTCGCTTATATTGTCCTATAACTTCACCTCTCCATCGACTCACCCTTAATTAGATCCTATAAATATGGAATCTCTATGCTTTCTTTCTTACCCACTATTCTTTTAGCTCAGTCCGCCTCGGTTCTGCCCCAGATAGAGAGGAAATTAATCACCCAATATCAGGAAGTGCGTCAGTTGCCCGGTCAACTGAATGACGTTCTAGTTTTTAATAGCAATAGTCCCGAAGTGGTAGAAAAAGAGGGAATTCTCCTCTCCACTTTCCCCGGTAAAGGAAAACGCTTTCCCATAGCCCATCTCAATCATCCCCTACAAGGACGTTTTGACGTTTTCACCCACCACATCGCCCGTCAAACCGATCCCAATCGCAACCTACACCAGGGCCTGATCGTTACTAATCCCACCTCCAGAAACCTCGTTATCCGCATCCTGCAAGGAGTCAGTTACGTCACCTCCGCCGATGCCCCTTTTGTCGATTTACCCTCTCTGGTGGAAGATCCCAATGGCCGGGTTTTTTCCGGTCCCGGTTCCCGTTTAGCCAGCGATATCATGCGTCGTCGCCATGATACCCAATTTCCCACCCAGATCGTCATTCCCCCAGGCCAAAGTCGGATGCTCTTCGATCTGGTCATCCCCAGAAGTAGCGCCCGCTCGACTCTCCTGCGTCTCTACAGCGATGGACCGGTCTATATGGCCAATTTAGCCCTCTACGAAGTTCCCCAAAAAGTCAAAATCGAAGATCGGGAAATAGAAACCTTTCGTCCCCCTACCCTCGAGGAATGGCGCACCCTATTAGTTAGAGGTGATTTGGCCGCTCCTCGCGATTTTCCCCCCACTCCTCCCGATCAATGGTTCCCCGGAAGAAGAAATTTTTATGGTCGCGTGGCCGGAATTTCTGTCGGTTCGGAATGGGCAACCCGGATTGTCGATCCCAAAGGGGGAATTAATCTCACCATTCCTCAACCTGGTCAAGCTTTTGCCTATCCTTTAAGTACGGTGACAGCAGCTACTTTCGGAACCAGACAAATTCAAAGCGCTCCCATGTTAGTGCGTTATCCCGATACGGCTTTCAAAGCTCACGGTAACTACGGTGTTCACTACTATCTGACTTTACCTCTATATAACAACACTAGCAAAACCCAGGTGGTGGTTTTGAGTATTCAAACCCCAATTAAAGAAGATAATTATCTCGATCGCTTGCTATTTGTTGAACCCGTCCAGGGACCGGTATTTTTCCGGGGTGCAGTGCGCGTTACCTATCGTAACGCAATGGGACGCACCGAGGAACGTTTTTTCCATCTCGTTCAACGGGAAGGACAACAGGGAGAAGCTTTAGTGCAGGTGGAACTTCCCCCCGGCGCCCGACGCGACGTTAATCTCGATTTTCTCTATCCCCCCGATGCCACCCCCCCCCAAGTTTTGAGCGTTAAAACTTTGGAATAGATAGTTTTTCTCGAAAAGTTAACGGCTGATTGTCGGTAAAAATAAGTAAGATAAGTAGGTGGGTATTAAAAACTTTCAGATGCCCCCCTTATTAAGGGGGATCCCCCCGCCTTCGGCTTCCCCCCTTATCAAGGGGGGCTAGGGGGGATCGAACCTAAAATCCATTTTTAATTTAATTATAACCAGCTACTTACACTGATATTAATCTCTCTCTGGGAATTAGCCGATGAATATTAGCAAAACTTGCTTTATTTGCTGCTTATTATCTCAATTCTTGGGCGATGCAGCTGCGAGTTTAGCCGTGACTAAACTCGATTTTGATACCGGTCAACCCCTAACAAATCAAGTGGTTAGATCGGGGAAAATTAAGGTGCAAGTTAGCTATCACCCCATCGACCTAAACGAGAAAGTTGATGACAATTCTGATATTAATAATGTTTCTTATCAAATCTTTTATAACGAGCAACTTTATCAGCAAAATAGCGAGTATAGTGCCTTTGGCTCTGGCTATGTCGAATTAATAGATTTAGATAATAATGGCATCGATGAGATTATCGTCTCCACCTATAGCGGCGGCGCTCATTGCTGCACATCTTTGGTAATTTATACTTGGCAAAAAGATAAATTTATTAGAGAAGAAACGGGTTTTTTAGATGGTAGTGGTGGTTCCTTTGAAGATTTAGATGGAGATAATAATTATGAATTTGTCACCGTTGATAATGCTTTTTTGTATGCTTTTAGTTCCTACGCCGCCTCTTTTCCTCCCTCCAAAATTTATACTTTTCAACAGGGTAAATTAGCAGATGTCACCAGAAAATATCCCCAAGAATTAAGAAAAACTTTAGCAGCAATGTTGAAAGCCTTTCAGTTAGCTAAAAAAGAAAAAGCCGAAGTTAATGGCATTTTGGCCGGTTATGTGGCACAGAAAATTCTACTAGGAGAATACCAAGAAGCTTGGCAATTTCTTCTCGCTAATTACGATAAAAACTCCGATTGGGGTCTCGATATCCATGGCCAAAGTATAGCGATCGGAAAATATCCAGACTTTCCCACTGCCCTAAGAGCTTTTCTCCTGAAAAATGGCTACTTAACCCGAACTGGGGTTAAGTAGAAGCGATAAAATTCCATGTTCAAGGAGGATTTTTTCGGCTGATGGCAGTAAGCAATCAAACCAGAGAGGAGATTAAGGCAAAAATTAACAGGGCTACGGTGGCGGGAATGTTCAACGGAACGAGCGAGCGGCTGTTAATAGCCTTGAACTCAATCAACCACCACCACAACCACCACAACCGCCACAACCGCCGCCACCGCCATCACTGCCGCCACCACCGCCATCACTGCCGCCACCGCCATCACTGCCGCCACCACCGCCATCACTGCCGCCACTGCCGGCATCACTGCCGCTACCACTGCCGCTACCACTGCCGCTACTAGCAGCGGCTATGGGAGTCAGCATTTGATACAGGTCTGCTAAAGCCATATCCGCCATCAGAACTGTTGCTCCAAACAACGCCACCGCAAGTACCAGTTCAGAATCGCTGCTATTGGCTGTTTTTAAATGTTGTAAGCGATTTGTTAAATCATTAAAAATGATCTCTCCATAACGGCTGCGCTGACGCTGTGGTTTGACAAAAAACCTTGCTCCCAAAACTAGAAGCCCAAATATACAGATGAGAAGTAAACCAACTGGCTTATCGCGAGAAATTCCCACCGCCATTTTGCACAAGCCTATTCCTAGAAGAATAACCACAATCAATGATGGATAAATTTGCGCTTTCAATGCTTGGGCATCGCTCAGAAACAAACCAAGCTGTTCTAGGCGGGAACGAATGCTATCTTTCATTCCTTGAGACTTCTGGAAAACCTGTTTAATTGCCCCATCAGTGGCCAAAATATCTTGTGCAACCGCCTTTTCTACAGGATCGGCAATAGCATCGATCTTTCCTGTCACCACCAGTTTGCCTTCTTTTAATACCTCCACATAGCCTTGTTTTACCAAACTGGTGATTGCGGCCATAATCAGGCGATGATTGCCACCCGCCAAGAAAGCTATCTCGTAAGTATTTAAATCAGGTTGCTGCTTTGTATTAGTGCTAACTAGGCACAGGGAAAAACGTAGCCAGGCTGCCAAAGCGATTCCCATCACTACTAGGGAAATATAGAAGGTTAAAAATTCCGGACCTGTAAAATTCATTGGGTTAGGAATTTGGGAGATTATCTGACAGCCAGTTATCATCAGTGAAAGGAAGGCTAAAAAGGTAAAGATGCCTATTTTTCGCAGTTGTGGTTTGACGGAGACTGGGAAATTAGGTTTTGACAAAACCCAGCTTTGTTGAGTATTGATCCGGATAAAATGCAAATCTCGCCCGAATCGGTCTTTGGGTTTAGGCCAAATATCTATTGGAGGAATATGTCCAAAAAACTGTTCGTAACTTTCTAGCGTCTTGCTATACCAACTGCCAAATTTTAATTGCTCGGATGAACCCCCACGAGTCGGCTCGTGATGTAATGTGGTTTGCAAAATTTTGGGACAGAACTCTTGCCAGTACAATCGCGTATAGGTCAGATGTAAATGCCAAACTTGATCGATTTGGTCGGATGGCGTGACTGGATGTCCTGCTGCAACGGCTAGAAATATAAACTTTTTGTATTCCTCGATCACTCTCTGAGTATAGCCCAATGACCAGGCGTTATCTCTTGCTAATCGTTGGCTGAAAGATAATTGACTATCTGGCCGATCCAAGGCAAATGCCTGAATTCTTTTGTATAGCTCTGTCTGTTGAAAGTTCATCGTTCCTAATTGGCTATCCATAAACTGGGCCTCCCGAGAAAAACTGTTTCTAGTCGTTTATTTAGGCCGAAGAGGCTTAACTGTGCGTGCAGTTTAAATTTCTTTACAAAAAGCTGGATGCCAACTATCCCTCTTTCATCTGGGCAATAAGTCTCGGAAACCCCAAAGAAAGTTGAGGAAAGTGACAGAACCGGTTAGGTGAAGATAAAATACCAGTGGTCGCTTTAATATCACCTAAATAGTCGGTTTTTTGTGTCTTTCCCCCGACTATTGGCTGCTACCACTGGTTTGCTGTTGTTTGTTGTTGTAATCCGAGGAAATATAGTTCTTGCGTTCCCAAGCGCCTGAACTGCATTTGTCTCTCTAGTAACAATTGTAACAGACAATACCCTTTTTGTGTAAAAAAAAGTAAACAATTTGGTAAAAAATTATTTTTTGCGGTAATCTTCAACCCTCTGAGGACAGCCCCAGATTACCGTTTCCTGTTTGTAAACCACCATACCGGGCTTGGCGCCCTTGGGTTTATAGACGTATTTGGGACGGGTATAGACGACGGGAACCTGTTCACTATGGCGAGCGCGGCTATAATAAGCGGCGTAATCGGCGGCAAATTGCAGATCGGCGGCTTCTGGAACTGTACCGGGGGTTAAACGGAGTAAAACGTGACTACCGGCGATTTCTTGACTATGAAACCAGATATCGTAATCGCTGGCACTACGAAAAGTTAGCCGATCATTTTGACGGTTATTTCTGCCAATCCATAATTCGACTCCAGAGGGAGTAGTAAAGCGCATGGGTTCGGATTCTTTATTATTCGTCCGATTACGCTGGTAATTGCTTTCTAGATACTTCTGTTGAATTAATTCTTCTTGTATCTCGTCTAATGCCTCTAAATCTTCGCTGCTGCTATAATTTTCTAGTTGACTTAAACTCGATCGCACTTGTTCGAGATAATTAATTTCACTGACCACTTCCTCTAATAAAGGTTCCACCGCTAACCGCGCTCTTTTTAATTTCTGATGTTGTTTATAAAAATATTGGGCATTCTGTACGGGATTTCTTTCGGGATCAAGAGGAATAATTACAGGGGTTCCTGTCTCGAAATCTGCCAAAGTAATGCTAGTCATTCCCTGCGGTATTTGCTGCAGATTGGCCATTAATAAATCCCCTTGCTCTTTATAGCGATCAGCATGAGCAGATTCTGCTAGTCTTGTTTGAAATCCCGCCGCTTTAGTTTGCAGTTTAGTCAGTAAAGAGGTAATTTTTTGGTTTAATTTTTGCTGTAGTTGTCGAAAGCTTTCTTGATTAATTTGCTCGCTATAATAACGGTTTAATAATTCTTGGACATTTTTAGCCGCTGCCAGCATCTCCCCACCGATAACTGTATAACCTTCTCTCGTCCATCCCGGTTGAAAGGTTTTATTTTCAAGGATTTTTAACCATTCTTGCCAAGCTGAAAAGAGCTTTTCCCAATCATTATTATCTAACTGATCCGTGTTTAATTTCGGGTTAATTTTGGCTTTTTGTAACAGCGATCGAGCGATGATGGGACTAACCCCACGATAGGTACTAAATAACTGTTTTTCGATAGTTTTAGGGATTAAACTAACTCTGGCTTGCCAACTGCTCAAGGATTCTTCTAAACTGGGGTCTGTTGCCAATAAAACGGGGGGTAGTTGATAGATTTGTCCCGTTTGTACGGTGCGAACACTAGACTGGGCGGCATTGACTTGATGGGCAACGGTGACAATTTGATTGTCAGCCGTAGTTAAAATCACATTGCTATATTTACCCATAATTTCTATATACAAATGCCACAGGGCCGGATCATCGGGACGTTGGGCAAATTGCAGATCGATGACTCTTTCCCACGGGGCAACAAATGCTAATTTTGTCAGCGCAAAACCATTGAGTTGATGACGCAATTGATCGCTGAAAGTGAAGGTATCAGGGACTTTCGGCGGTGGAGCGCCAATATGCAGCCGCGCTCCTTGGGGATGCCAAGAAATAATTAACCATCCCTTGCGATCGAAGGTTCGTAAATAGAGTGCGATCGTTTGGCGATCAATTTGATACACTTGTTCTAGTCTGGCTGGCAGCCAAGTGGCGGCAATTTCGGCACAGGTGGCACTGAGGGTGGTAAAGTCTAGGGATTGCATTTTCAGGATTCAGGAGATCTTCTCGATGCCAAAGTTGGCACCGCCAAGCATGAAAATATCATAGCTTCCCACTAAGGCTAAGACAAAAAAGTTGTTTCCTCAATTAAAAACAGATTTGGTGTCAGAATCTATCGGTGGAGGTATCCCAGTCTTAGCCGAAAAGCTGAGGAGTGCCTTTTCTGAGGTTTCTCTAGATGGGTATTAGCAACCGCACAAGCGTCCATCTTCCATGTGAACAATGCGATCAGCAATATCTAAAATCCGATTATCGTGGGTAACGAGTACAATAGTACGGTGCTGTTCTTTGGCTAAACGTTGCATCAAATTCACCACGTCTCGTCCCGTTTTACTATCGAGGGCGGCTGTTGGTTCATCGGCTAAAACTAATGGGGGATTACCGGCCAAAGCTCGCGCGATCGCTACCCTTTGTTTTTGTCCCCCAGATAAGCTATCTGGATAATAGTCGATCCGATGTCCTAAGCCGACTTTTTCTAATATCAAAGCAGCGCGTTCTTCTGTTTCCCGCCCGCCGAGATGTTCCTGAAGCTCGATCGACATTTGTACATTCTGTCTTGCGGTTAGAAAGGGTAACAAATTATGGGCTTGAAAAATATAACCAATTTGACGGCGGGTTTGGACTAATTGTTCTTCACTAGCCCCCCGTAATTCTTTTTCAAAATGCTGTAAGCTTCCTTCTTGAACAGAGCGTAGGCCACCGATTAAGGATAGTAAGGTTGTTTTTCCGGAACCAGAGGGGCCAGTTAAAATAACGATCTCTCCCTCTGTGATTTTTAAGTTGATCTGAAAAAGAACTTGTTTTTTCAGCGTTCCTTGACCGAAATAGTGATTGAGGTTTTGAATATCAATAACTTCCATAGACAGCCTCTTTCCTTGAGATGAGGTATAGATATTTGTTTCTTTTTTCTAAAAAATATCGGCTGGATCGGCATCTTGCAATTTTTTAACAGCAGTGGCTCCTGAAACAAAGGCCATGACTAAGGTTAAGATAAAGACAAAAACCGCTCGATCAAGCGACATATTGACAGGTAATAAGGTGGCATTTTTAGTAAACTCATATTGAATATTAGCGATCAAAAAACCTGGAACATATCCGAGAACAGCAATTAAAAAAGCCTGTTGTAAAACCATTGATAAGAGATAGCTATGACGATAGCCCATCGCTTTTAGGGTGGCGTATTCTGAAAGATGTTCCGAAACATTTGTATAGAGAATTTGATAAACTACCACCACACCAACAATAATTCCTAGAGCCACTCCCAGGTTAAAAATAAACCCGATCGCTGTGCTAGTTTGCCAATATTTTTTTTCAAAGTTAACAAATTCGCTTTTCGACAAGACTCGAACATCTTTTGGCAAGTATTTCCTGAGTTTTTCTAGGGTTCTTTGAATATCTTGATCCGGTTTTAGTTTAATCAAACCCACATCAATGAAGCCCTTCTGGCGATTGTCAAAAATTCGTAAAAAATTTATATGGCTAGTCACTAAATTTCCATCGGAGCCAAAGGAAGTCCCCAAATGAAATAAACCCACCACATTAACCTTTCGATTTCCGTTGGGATTTCCTAACTCCGTGCTTACCCGTCCATCCCTGCGAAAATCTTGGGCAATTGTCCCGAATTCAGTACGAGAACCCTGATCAAATAATACCGTATTAGGCATTTTTAATTTCTCGATATTTTCGGTAATTCCAGACAAATTGAGTACGGGGTATCTCAGATTAATACCAATCACAAAAATATTACGCCAATAATTACGAGTATTAGGATTTTTCCATTGAGCGAAATCGAGATAAATCGGGCTAACGTAATCGACTTCATCAAAAGCAAGTGATTGTAAAAGTCGTCGTTCTGGGAAACTTTCCATCGCAATTAAGGCAGTCGAGCGAGGACTGATTAAAAAAATATCTCCTTGTAAACTTTGATGGAAACGAACGGCACTATCGAAGAGAGCATCGCGAATCCCCAACTGCATAAAAATAATCACCACGGAAAAAATTACGCCTGAAAGAGCCACCAGTAGACGAACTTTTTGATGCTTTAGCTGTAGCCAAGCCGTGGCCAACTTAGTGCCTCGTTTCTGGAATAATTTTCGCTTATTCACTTGGTTTCTCCTTGATTTTGGGCATTGCTATCCTCAATTACCACCGTCACTTCCAAATTGCTTAAGCCAGATACTTGGGCGCTCGATTCGGGGGTAAGGCGAATTTTCACTTCCACTACCCTGGCATCGGCATCGGCTACTGGATCGGTACCAAGAACATTTTGCCGGCCCACTTGTAAACCAATTTCGCTAACAACTCCCGTTAATTCTCCGGCTAAACCATCACTCCGAATCGTAGCGGTTTGTCCGACGCGCACCCGTTGAATGTCTGTTTCGTAAACTTCCGCACGAACATACATTTCCCCAGTTTGACCTAAATCAACAATCCCCTCATTGCCGACAACTTCCCCGGGCCAGGTACGAATTTTCAGAATTTGACCGCTTTTTGGTGCTTTTACATAGGCTAGGTTTAATTCGGCTCGGGCCCGTTCTACCAAGGCTTGATCGGATATTAATTGGGCTTCGGCAACTTGGACATCGACGGGACGAACTTCGGCGACCGCTTCTAAAGCCGCTTGATTGGCTTTGATCTCTTGAGCGAGGGTGGTTCGGGTGCGATCGAGATTGGCTTTGGCCTCCTGAATACGTTGCTTCATGGTGCGCTCGATTCGATTCAGATTCGCTTCCGCTTCTTGTAAACTTTTAGCGATGGTTTCCGCTTGTAGACAAAAGCGGTCTCGTTCTTGCTCCGGTACAGCCCCATCTAGGTACAGGGTTTGATAACGACGGCAATCCGTTTGTGCGTTGATTAATTCGGCCCGAATTCGTTCGATAGTTGCCTTTCGGGCCGAGGTTTCCCCTTGTAACTCCGCTTCTAAACTGGCAATGGTCGCCTGTTGGGTCGCAATCTGTCCCCGTAATTCCGCTCTTGTTTTTTGGAAACGGGCATCTTGTGCGGCCACATCTCCCTGTTTTGCCCCCGCTTTAACTTGTGCTAAACGGGCCTGGGATATTTTCCTCTGGGCTTCAGCTTGGGTCAAAGCGGCTTGAAGGCGCTCATGGTTGTCTAAAATTGCGATAATTTGACCATTTTTCAGATTATCTCCTTGTTTTACTAGGAGTTGGGCTACTCTCGTTCCCTCCATGAAAGCAGGGGCCGAGATTTTAATCACTTCTCCCTTGGGTTCGACATAGCCTCTGGCGGAGATAGCAGTGGGACTAATCTTCGATGGGGAATAAATCGCCGCTGGAGCGGGGCTATTCCCTCGAAAACGTATGAGAAAATAGGTAGCACTCGAACCAGTTAATATAGCAACTGTAATGACAGTAACACTTGTTATCCAGCCTCTAGGTTTCACAAAAAATGCAGATTTAACCATTGTTTAGTTGATTCTAACCAAAAAATAAGGGCAAAACAGGAAACTACCGAGACTGTACAAAGGCCGACGGGGAGGGAGTTAGGGATTTTTTCGGATCATTCGACCGATGAAAGCAAGGGCAGAAACGAAGAATATAGCCCCACGGGTAGCTGGTTCGGGGATAGATTGTAAGCTCGATTGAGCAACGGCGGCGATTGCTCTTTGTCCGGCGGTCGAGGGATGGAGTTGATCCCAAAAAAAGTAACTATCGGGATCACTACAAACACTCACAACCGGATTAGTGACTAGACAGGGTTCTGTTAGGTTACTAAACCCAAAACGAGCGGGATTGGCTTGTAATTGGTTAAAACTATCCCAGAAATCTAGAGTCATAATTTTCACCCGGGAGCCAAAGGTTGTTTGCAAATGGTTGATTCGAGTAAATAGCAGCTCTCGATGCTCTGTGGTGAAGTGATTGAGAGCCGCTTCTCGTCCGGTCCCTTGCACAAGAGGCACTTTTCCTAAATCGAAAAGATTACTGACCATGATTTGGCTGGCCCCCATACCAACAAGAGCGCGAATAGAAATTTCTAGATTGTTCACCGCCACCACTGGCTCAGTGATGCCGCCAAACACATAGTCATTAGCACCGGCAGCGATGATATATAATCCCCGAGGATCGGCGACCGTTACGCTATTAAGATATTGATTGACTTGCGTGAGGACTCCTGGCCAACTTGGATTAATCGTGTTCAGCGTCCCCGTATTCGCTCCGCCAAAAGCAAAATTGGTGGCGGCATTAACCGTTAATCCCAGAGATTGGGCTAGATATTCCACCCAAACCGGGCCATTGGTAAAACGTCCCTCGGCATACAGGGGAACCGGTGGAAATGCTCCACCAGTAGCCTGATACACTCGACCTATATCTACGTTGCTGTCACCAAAAACATAGATTTCATCAATGTTAAAGCTACTCGCTTGAACCGAAGATTGTATTACTCCTGCACAGAGTAAGGAAAGAGAACCAATCCCAAAAGCTTGAAAGGTTATTGTTCGGAGAGGATGTGTCCTCAACCAATATTCAGGAAAAATAAGCGAGACAGATAACCTTTTACTTGTGGACATATCCTAAGGTTTTTGGAAATAAATAAAAACACATTTTCTGAGAAATGCTATTAAAATTGAGCAAAACAATTCCCTAGGAAGTTATTTCCTCTGGTAATTGATAAAAAGTGACCACGATCTGACAAGAAGGAATTCCATTGGCTAAAAATAGATAAAGACAAGCTCGTTCGGATGGTTTTTTTGACCAGCAATAAACCGGGATACCTTGTTGATTAGATGCGGGTTGCCCTGAAGCGTAAATATCGAGAAATAGGGGAGTTTTTCTTTTTTGGTCTGAATTGAGAGGACAAAGGGCAGCAGCGAGGATAAAAATAGAGCCAATTTCACTTAAGCGTCTTTGCTCTAACGAAACTAGATTGCCAGACTGTAGAGATGCTAATTCTTTTTCGGTCAGATTTAGCCCTAACGATTTGACCCCTTGATGAATTTCTTCATAGGTAAACATGACTTTTTCCGAGTAATTCTTAAGAGCAAGAATGGAGAGTTGTCAGGAAAGAAATAGGTAGCTATTAATCATATTACTTGATCATCCTAGCCGCACCTATTCCTAGAAAACACCCTTGATAAACACGGCTAAATCCAAGGGTTTAAAGAAGATTGATATTGATAATGTTTAAATTCCTCAGTTGTGCAAGCAATTTGATGATTGTGAGGAATTTTTTTCATCTTTAATCGATGATAAAATTCTCCGAACGAGGCGACCCCTGACAAAAGCAAGAGTCGCAGGAAGTGATAGAGATGTTTAGGAGCTATTACTCCCCCCAAACCAAACCCCTTCCACTGAAAAACGAGATACCAAATCGCTCCATAGAAATGAGTGTATTTGATGCTCGTAAAGATGTTGCTACGAAAAGGCTCATATTGAACATTTTCTAGGAAGCTATCAAAATGGACTAGCGGTTGATAGTCACCTAGTAGCTGATCCCCTCGATAACAATCCAGTAAGCCTAGGTTAGCTTTTCGTTTAACTAATTGATTTAATTGTTCGTAAATCTCGACAAAAAGTGAATTGACTGTCTGACGATGAATCTTGACAAATCCCTCAATAAAGGAAACATTGAGATGCCATTTTCCCACATACAGGGGTACCAAAATTCCGAACCACCAGATGTACTCGAAATAGATTCGCCAACTCATGATACTGGCATGACCGAGTTGAGTTTTGTGATCGCGCATAAGTTGATTCACTCCTTCCGCTTGTGCGAGATTAAATTGGTTGTAAGCGATGCGTTTAACCTCGGCATCTGCTTCTCCTGCTAACTTCGATCGAATGACTTCAGTAACACTTTCGATGGCAAAAGTGGTCAGGGATGTACCCATAGAATAAAAAGCATCGAAAATATAAGCCGCATCCCCAATCACATACCAATTATCTGCCGAAAGAACTTCCTTACTGGTGTGAGCGATTCTCGGCCAGTAGTGAAAATCGATCTTCTCTCCACTGATCAATAAATCATAAAGAAGTTTGTGATTAGCTTTGAGAAATGCGTAAAACTTCTGTTCTTGATTTAGATAATCGGCGGGAATAATTTCATGATGATGGATAACTCCGATCGAAATTTCTTGAGTGTCTGTATCCGTGGGAATCATCCATAGCCAATGACCTTGCCCGAACCAGTGATTGGTGGCATAGTAGTGACTACAGGATGTGGCTTCTGGATCATAGCCAGAGTGAAAAAGAGTTCGATCAATATTTTTAACCCGTACCCATGCCGAACCCGTATTTACACCACAAAGATGCTCCGGATCGAAAATAACATTATCAGTTTTTTTGCCGATAATAAATTGACGACCAGCGGCATCTACTAAATGTTTAGCGGTTAATTCAATCACTTCATCGTGCAATTTAACCTTGACTTGATGGGGATCATTTCCGGGATGAATAGTAACATCAACGACACGACCATTATAAAAATCAACTCCCATTTCCTTATTCATTCGTAACAGATCCCGCTCAAATTTAGCTCGATTCATTTGGCTAGAGGCAAGGGGGGGCTGTCGATTCGTCCAAATATGGTAGTAATCCTCGATGGTATCGGTTTTGTGAGAATCTTTTGGCCAGTGAAAATTTAAGCCAAATTTGGGAGGATGATTTTCAATCATGTATTCGTAAAGACCCAACTCTTTACAAATAAATAAATTAGCAATTTCTACCGTTGACTCGCCAATTTTTAGATCCTTATCGCTACGATTTTCTGGACGAGGATCGATTAAAGCGATCTTGATATTGGGAACCTTAAGCATCAGGTGACGGGCTTGGCAAACGCCCGCAAAACCAGCACCCATAATCACAACATCATAGACGAATTGCCGAACAGAATTAGTGGTTTTCATCATGACAATTACCGAGAACAGGAGTAAATAGAGACAGTGGAACAGAAAATTTAGCTGATCGTGCTAACAATGTGGGCTGGTAACAAAGAATTGGCTTCAGATTGGAGCAGAGGTACCGCTCCCCTGGAACCCTTTTTCATCTCCTTTTTCACACGAGCAATATAAGGCTCATAATCCACTTGCATTGTGTGACGGGCTGAATAACCGTAACGTTGACGAACTTGTTCTTTTTCTTGGAAGATTTCCCGTTTCATTGTCCTAGAATCGGGCAACTTGTACTCTCCTAATAAGTATTGACTAATCCACTGACTTTGTAATTCAGCGATCGGCATAACTGGACCGATCGGTTGTAATAGGCCAATAAAAAATAAATCGCGATAGTGAGGGTGAAAAACATGATGGAATAGTTGTACCTCATTATTTTTAACCTCGATCACTTCTGAACGGAAAAAAGGAAAGCTCACGTTATAGCCAGTGCAATAGATAATTTCATCCACTTTTTCTCGGCTTCCGTCCACAAAGATCACTCCATCTCCATCTAACTTTTGAATGTTGGGTTTCGGTTTCACTCGTCCGTGAGATAGGGCGGAAAAAATATCGGAACTGATGGTAGGATGAGCGTGCATATAAGGATGATCGGGATCGGGGAGACCATACTGGCTTAATTTTCCCACCTGCAATTTCACCGCAAAAGCTTGAATTTTTAATTTCCAGGAGAACGGTAAAAAACGAGGAATTGGCGCTAGATCAAGAGGGGTTCCTAAAACGTGTTTAGGAATAATATGAAAGCCGCGTCTTACGGATAAGTAAGTATTTCGAGCAATCCGAGATACTTCAACGGCAATATCCATCGCAGAATTGCCAAAACCGACGACAACAACATTTTTGTCCTGATAAATTTCCCCACTCTTATAGTAATGACTATGAGTTTGTTTGCCCTCAAATTCTCCAGGAAAAGACGGGTTAGGCCAACGAGGATTCCAGTGGTGTCCATTGGCAACAATTAGGGCCCGATAATTATGGCAAGATTGATCGTCGAGAGTAATTTGCCAACCACCGAATTCTAGGGGTTCAGCTTGAACGACTTTTGTTTGAAAATGAATATGGGGCTTAAGGCCAAAATGCTCGGCATAATCATCAAAGTATTGAGCGATTTGACTGTGATGCGGGAAATTAGGATACTCCTCCGACAAAGGATAATCGGAGTATTGCATCAGTTGTTTGGAAGTGTTAATATGCAGGGAGCGATAGGCACTGGATAAACCATTGGCATTGTTATAGACCCAAAGACCGCCCACACGGTTACTCATTTCATAACAATCAAAGGCAATTCTTCGCTCTTTTAAGACCTTACAAGCTGCGATGCCTGAAGCACCAGCACCGATAATACATACTCGATCGAGCAGGGGATTCATCGTTCTATGTTCTCCAGAGTTTCAAAATTTCACTCGAAAAAGTCAGGGAGGAAATCAGGGGTACCCCTGATTTCCAGAGGGAATTTAATGCTGTTCAACTACTCGATAATGATGTTCCAGAACCGCCGGAAAAGCACCGCGTAGGATGGGCAATAAACGCTCTGTCCAATTCATAAAAACATTCGGTTGGGGACGCTCGATCGCTCGGGCAATTACTGCCGCCACCGTATCGGCTGAAGCCATCGGCACTGGAGAACGACCATCAATTAAATGCCCGGAACGCTTTTGGGCAACTTGCCAAAATTCTGTCTGAGTTTCCCCAGGACTCACCAAAACGACTTTAAATTGATGGCCCATCTCGCGGCGAGCAACGGTGAGTAGGGATGAAACCGCGCTTTTCGAGGCACTATAAACCCCGTAACCCGTGGGCAAAGCATAGGCAACGACAGAAGAAACGCCGACAAAAACACCTTCGTGAAGATGGGGAGCGCTAGCTTGTAAGGTGTAGAGTAAGCCGAAGAGATTCACATCGAATAATTCTCGGGCTTCCTCCTCGCTGGTTGCCAAAATCGGCTTTGTAATGCCGAATCCGGCGTTGGCTACGGCGGCATCTAAACCCCCTAACCCGGCGAAATGATTGATCGCCTCGAATTGTTGGCGACGGTCGCGCACATCGAGAGGATAAAGGTAGGCCTTACCCCCCGCTGCCTGTACTTGTTGAGCAACCTGTTCTAGCTTATCTTGACGACGGGCGGCTAATCCTAAAATATGACCCTCTTGCGCTAATTTAATCGCTAAAGCTTGGCCAATGCCACTAGAAGCACCAGTGATGAAAATACGTCGCATAATTCCTCCTAAGATTGGATAATTGAACAAGAGCAGGGATATTTTTTATGAGAGAGAGAGCAAAGAAATCAGCTTTTTCTCGGAGGGTAAACATTGTCTAAATGGGGTAATTTGCCCCAGGAAATATCTACACTTGCAAGGGAACTTTTTCCGCTTCCATTTCCAGAGATTTAGTATCTACTCCCTCGACTATCCAAGGTTGAAGGGTATCCCCATACTGATACTCTTGAAAAGCCTCTCTCATTTCTGCGATCAATTGGCTTTCGCTGCCATGATTCCCAGTTAAACTATAGATGATATCTCCCAGACCAATGTAAATAGAGGTGGTCAATAATTTTGCCATTGTACCCAGAGAACGGGGGTGGCAAACTTGGGACAGACCGCCACTTTTCCATTGCAGTTTTAGATACCAAATGGTCAGATAGAAGAAGGTTTTCTTCATGCTGGTAAATACGCTGGTTTGTTTTGGTTCATATTGGGCATTTTCGAGGGCGTGGGTATAACGCTTAGGGGTGTGATAGTTCCAAATCAGTTGATCACTACGGTAACAATCCATTAAGCCGATATTTTTCTTTTCGTCCACCAGTTGATCGAACTGATCGTGAATTTCATAAACTAGACTTCTGAGGGTTGTTTGGAAAGTTTGGACGAACTGGGGGATAAACTCTAAGTCTAAGTGCCATTTGCCCACAAAAATGGGGATCAAAATGCCAAACCAAATCATGTTTTCAAAGTAAATTCGCCAACTCATAATACTGGCATCTCCCAAGTGACGACTATGGTTATGCATAAAGAGATTAATCGAGTTGATCAGAGTCAGATTGAATTGATTGTAGGCTTGGCATTTTTCCGCCGCGTTGACTTCTCCGGCTAACTTGGCGCGAATAATCTCTGTAATACTATCGATCGCTGATACGATCATCGTCGATCCGAGAGAATAAAAAGCATCAAAAATACAAGCAGAATCGCCAATCACATACCAATTATCGGGAGAGTATAGGGTTTTACTGGTGTGAGCGAGCCTCGGCCAGTAGTGGAAATCAATATTCTCGGCACTGGTGACCAATTGATAGAGAATATTATGGTTTGCCTTGAGAAATTCATAGAATTTTTCCTTACTATTGAGGCTTTCACTGGAAATATAATCATGGTGGTGAATCACACCGATCGATAATTCCATTGTGTCTATATCGGTGGGAATCATCCATAACCAATGACCTTTACCAAACCAGTGATTGGTTGCGTAGTAATGACTACAGCTTGCTCCTGTGGGGTCGTAACCAGAATGAAAAATTGTTCGATCGACATTTTGAACCCGAACCCAAGCTGAACCAGTATTTACCCCATACAAATCCTTAGAATCGAAACTAATATTATTAGTTTTCTTGCCGATTAAAAATCTTCTTCCAGCCGCATCTACAAGATGCTTACCCTGTAACTCGATCGACTCGTTTGGTAATTTAACTTTAACGGTATGTAGTTGATCATTCGGGGTCAAATCGATATCCACTACCCGGCCATTATAAAAATCTGCGCCCATTTCCCGATTCATTTTCAGCAGATCCCGTTCAAATTTCGGGCGATTTAGTTGCGTCGAAGCTAAATCCGGTTGCCGATTTGCCCAGATATGAAAGTAATCATCGATGGTTTTTGTCTGATCATTTCGCTTGGGCCAGTGAAAATTCAGACCGTATTTCGGGGGATGATTTTCAATTAAATATTCGTACAATCCTAAATCTTTGCCAAAAAATAGTGTCGCTACTTCAACTGTAGATTCTCCTAATTTCAGATCCTTTTCTGTCCGATTTTCGGGACGAGGATCAATCATAGCGATCCGAATATTAGGAATTTTGAGCATTAGATGTCGAGCTTGACAAAGGCCAGCTAAACCGGACCCCATAATAATTACATCGTAAGGGCGATTAGACATATTTTTCACGGTAACAACTCCTAGGATTGAAAAAACTTTTGTGGCTTGAATATAGCCGCTCAAGAGATAGGAAAAAACTGATTTAGGGAATACTTCAACTTCGCTAGATTTTTTTCTGGAAAGATTCGGCCAAGAAATTGAGCGATCGGCTCAGAAAGCGTCTTGAATAGTCGAAGGTAAAAAACTGGGTTGAAATTGGCCTTGTTGATCGGCAAGAAGCCAAATTACATCCTGTTCTCCCACGGCAAGTTTCTGAAAATTACCCGCCGCATCCTGACGGAAATACTCGAAACCTAAGGTCATTCCCCGTTCAAATACAGCCCTCAGTTGCATAGAAACGTGAATTTCCTCAAAAGGGAGAGCTTCTCGTAAATAGTCAATCTGACTACGAAGACAACGAAATTCTCCTCGTTGGCCAGAACGTCCATAGAATTCGGGGACTAGGGAGTAACCGAAACGGTCACGTAAACGACCTTGCCAATCACTATAGATGGCGAAGTTAATATTTCCGATCGCATCCGTTTCTTCTAAAGAGGTGAGAAAGGATTCTTGCCGGAGTAATTTTCCTTTCTCGCGGGGATAATCGCCGCGGTAGAGTTCCTTGCCCATGGAGAAAAGAGAAGGAACTGGCGAAGTTTGAATCGGTTCATAAAGACCCGCCATAAAATCTCCTAAAAACTGGGGCAGGGGGTGAATTTTTGAGCCTTGACCAGGAGAAATTTCTGTCCAAGTCATGGTTAAAGTACTATGGGCAATTTTTGCTCGTATCTCTTGCTCTGTCACCCGAAACCAGTCGTAACCAAAATTAACAGTTGACCCAGAAACTTCCTGCACCCAAAAATGAACTTCTACTTGATCCTGTAGTCCTAAATCTCCAAAAATCTCTACTTGGCTACGATTGGTTACCATTCCCCACCGTCCCGTTTTGAGATATTCCCCCAAGGTATGACGGATCGGTTGAATTGCCCGGTCTCGTACTTGTCCCATCCAGTGAAAGAAGTAGGAAAAATAAACATTTTGGCTAATGGTTGCCGTTTCCTTGTAACCCACAGGCCAGCGCCAGATTAGTTTTTGCAAGGGAGTGGAAACGGTGGTTTGGGGAGGGGAGGAAATGGGGGTTGAATTGACCACCACCGCTACCATTCTTTGAGGATTGCGGGTAAGTTTTACCGGAAAGGTAAGCACAGATAAAGACTGACCGGCAACGAGGCCTCGAAATAAAACATTTTCTCCGAGAGATCGTTCTAAAACTAAGTCGATGTCCATGGCTTGGGTAGCTTTCCGGAGAGCTTCCAGGGCAGCCCAGATGCGAGTTGCTGCCTGGTCGATCGATTCTACTCCTCGAGCGAGTAATTGTTGAAGTAGAAGTTCTCGTTTAAAACTCAGTAAAGCGATCCAATCTTGGGGACTTCGTTGAGTAATGGGGGCGATATCGCATCCTTGCCGACCATAACCGGAGACACAGAGACAGAATTGCTCATCATGGGATAGGGAAACCCCGACATTTTCCACTCCCGCTCCTTGCAGAATCGGTTGACCTGATGTTAACCACTGAATTTCAGGAGTTTGAGGGAGCGGTAAACCATCAATCCCCGGGGGAAGAGTTGTTCCAGAAGTGATCGAATATAGCGGTGCTTTCATCGTTTTCCCTGGTTCCCAAGAATCAACGGCGGAAGTAATCGTATCTTGTCTGAATTTGCCCATCTTGAAACATTCTCCGAAACTAGGTGGAGAGAATGAGACGTTTTTCGTACCATTCTCCCGGAATGATTAGGAAGGATTGAGGAAATTTCCGACTGTTTTGGCGAATAAGGGAACTTCCTGTTGTCGGCGCTCACTGGTGGGCAAATTTTGTAAACCGGGTTGATAGGTGAGCGCTAGGGTTGGGGCATCGATCCCGAAGGCTTCGGCCGACTGTTTCAATTGTTCTTGTAATCGCCGTTCGTCCCGTTGACCGGGATTGGCGATTTCCTCCGCCGTGGGATTGTCGCCTCGATGTTCTAGAATCCTTAACTGATAACCTTCTAACGTTTCCAAAACCTCCCCCTGCTCGTTGACTGCCGTGACAGTGGTACGATACTCTTTGCCCTCGCGTCCTTCATTGATAGCTAGTCCAAAACAGGATTGGTTCTGGGGAATTTGGTAGAGATCAATACGATCAATGCGGATGGGTAAACAGATATCTTGAGGGATAATTGGTTGTACTGATTGCAGAAGAGAGTCGCGATAGTAGGGATCACCGAGGAGGAACGGGCCATCGGCTCGATCGAAGGTTTCTTTTTCCGCTCGTTCGCCGCCTACTTGGGTGGAGAATAGGAATTCTTTCGAGTTGAGACGATAGACATTTTTCAGTCGTTGAAAACGGGTTCCTTGAAAGAGTAACCAACCGTAAAGATCCTGTTTGGGGTCAAGATCTAGGGGTCGATCGGGTACAGTTACCGTGGAGAGGGGAACTTCGGCACTTTGATCGTCGAGAATCAAGGTGGCGGCAAAATGGGCGATGGTAAACCCTGTCCGTTCCGTACGGATTTCGGCGCGCACTTGTAGCGGATCATGGGGAGATTTCTTTTCGAGAACTCGTGCCCAAATTTCGATCTCTACTCCCTGTTCGGGATCGACAACTATCGGTCGCTCTAAGCGGATATCTTGCAGACGAAGCCGAGAAAATGCCGTTTTTTGGCTGACATAGAAGGCTGCCTGAGCCATTGCCTCTAAACCGAAGACAGTGGGGAAAAGATAGGAACCGTTATAGATATGATCCCGAACATAGGAGTCTTGAGCGAGGGTAAGACGGGTGCGGAAACCCACTTCTACTCCCAATTCGATGGTGTGAATATTTTCGATAAATGAGAAAGAGGCGGGGGGTTCGTAACGATGGGTACGCCATGTATCAAAGCCCCGTCGCATGGTTTCCACGCCGCCCAATTTGGACGTGACCACTACTTGAGAATCCCCGGGATCTTTAAACATCAGTTCTAAGAATCGATTGACTCCATCTTCTGTGGGCATGGCCTCAATGCCCATCCGGTTGAGATTCCGAACCGTTCCCATGCGCGCCCCCATGCCCACTTCTGACCAGACGCTAAAGGCGATCGCCAAAACCGACGTTTCTGGGTGTCTTTCGCCAAAGTTGCGAAGTAAAAGGTCGAGGGATTCATTGGAAAAGCCATACCAAGTATTCCCGGGTAATCCCAAAACCGCACTAATGGAGGAGAATCCGACAAAAAGTCGCGGCGGCATTTCTTCTAAGGCTTCCATTAGGTTCAAAACGCCCAGGACTTTGGGGGCTACTTCCGATTTGGCCTCGCTGAGAGTGGAATTTTCCACCCGACGGGGTTTGTTTAACGCCGAACCATGAATCACACCGGTGATCGGCCCTAGCTCTTGGCGAACATGAGTAACTAGCTCTCGGACAGCGATCGCATCGGTGACATCACAGGAATAGTAACGACAGATCAGCCGTTCTTCCGCAAACGCCCGTAGGGTTTGGGCGATCTCGCGCGCACTAGCATCAAGGGGATCATCTTGGGGATGGGGAGAACGCCCCACAAGGGCGGTTTTGACTCCAGTGAGTCGAGCGAAAGCGATGGCACATTCGGCGGTAATTCCCTTCGCACCACCGGTAATCAATACCACGTCCTCCGTTGACCAAGATAGGGAACGGGAAGTGTATTGGGTGCGATCCTGTACTTTCGGGCGAGGAAGGCGACGGATCGATTGTTCATCGTAGCCTACGGCTAAATAGGCTTCTTTGCGTCCGATTTCACCAATGATGGTTTCGGTCAACGCGGGCGAGGGGTTTTGGTTGGGTAAATCGATCACCCGTACCTTCAGATCTGCCCGCTCTAAATGCAGACTAGCGGCAAAGCCCATCGTACCGCATTGTTCCAGATTGCTCATTCCGGGTAAACGACCGAAGTGACCTCCCCCGAATTGAAGATAGGCGACGGTGACATATTCCCGTTCTAATTGCTTGGCACTGAGGGGAGTTGCGATCGCTCTGAGGCGAGACATCGCCCGTAGTAATCGCTCCGAGGAATCGCCATGCCCTCGCGCTTTTTGCGGCAAAATTCCCAGGAAGTGCGTATATTTCGGGTTTTGAATCCCTCCTTGCCGGGCCATTTCTTCGTAGGTGATCTTCTCAACCATCGCACCCTTGTCTTGCCAGTGCTTCTCCAGCATCTGCACCCAATCCGTTTCTTCCGATTCGGCGACGATGAGAATGTGCGCTTCTGGCCAATTGTCGTAGGCAAATAAATTGGCGGTTTCCCAGTTTTCTCTTTCCTCTGCCGGCAGCTCGATCGCTTCTTCGGGAGAATATTCTACTACGAAGTTACGAACCCAAGGAGAAGAGCTAGAAGCTAGAGAGGGAGCGGTTGGGGCGGGGGAAGGAGTGACCGTCCCGAGGGATTGACTATGTTTGGCTAAAATCTCAGCGATTTCGCCCAAGGTGGCATTGGCAAACTGAGCGGGGTCGATCTGGCCGGCAACGCCCAACTGTTTCGCCGCTTCCGCCACTAATTCCGCGGTTTTAATGGAGTCTAAGTTCAGGTCGTCCAGTAAGCGCAATTGTAGGGACAAACTATCCCCCGGAAACCCCGTTTTTCCGGCAACTAATTCTAGCAAGAGGCGAGAAATCGTTTGCACATCCTTTCTGGATTCTGTGGTCACTACTGAATTGGGAGTAGAAGACTCCATTGGGGTGGGCATCACTTCTCGCACGGCTTCGAGAATTTCTTGAAGCGATGCGTTCGCTAGAGTGGTCGGATCCACTTTTCCCGCTACGCTGCACTGCTTGGCAAAATCGGCAATTAATTCCCCTCCCTTAATAGAATCCAAATTTAAGTCATCTAGCAGTCTTGCTCCTAGGTGAATAGTATTTTCGGGAAATCCCGTTTTCTGCGCTACTAAGACAATTAATTGGGTTTCTAAATTGGCAGGAGGTTGGCTAGCCCCGGTGGGGACAGATTTCCCGGGAGGGGAATCGATCATAACCAGTGGTTTTATTGTAGGATTCTCTAGGGTCGGAGCCGAGAAAGAATGGGTCGGACTTTTCCCATTGTTCGGGATATCTGAAGGCTTAAAGTTACTGCCTAGAGACTGTAAATCGGCGCGGATTACTTGAGCGAGAAAGGAACCCCTTTGCTGAAAATAAGCTGAGAGAATTGTCAAAATTTTCTCATTCATTTGTTCGTTGGGAGAAAGTTTTTCGTGAGTCATGGTATCATCCAGCGAATAGGTTTACAGGAAAGAGAGGTTTTCTAAATCAGCCCGAATTAATTCGGCTAAAAATGAGCTTCGTTGCGAAAAATAATCACTGAGAAGGTCACTCATTTCCTCTGTGGATAAAGCAGGTAAGTTCTCTAGAGAAGCTGATTTAGATGTGGTTTGAAGTGGAAAAGGGATGATTTGATCGAGTTCCTCACGCTCGAAATTGAAGGAACGCTCACAAGGATTATCAATGAACAGGCGTTCTGACGCTGGAATAAATGGACGAATCAACCGATTTTCGTAGAAAAAATTCCAATTAATACCAGTTCCTTGCACAAATATCGCCGCAATTGCTGTATTCAGATCCCGTGTATTACCCACTTGAGATTCTAGGGGCAAACAGAGGGTAAATTCAGCGATTTCTGCGGTCAATCCCGAAAGAACTTTTCCTGGACCCACCTCCAACAAGAAGTCACATTGACGAGCAATCTGTTGGTATAGAGAAATAAAATCAACTTGTGCAGTAATTTGGTCGGCGAAGTGTTCTGATAGAGAAATTACTTGGGAAACTTGCTGTCCTGTTTTACTAGATACTAACCACAACTTCGGCGTTGGATATTCCGCAAAAGAGCAAGTTTGGCGAAGTTTTTCCGCCGCCGCCGCCACCATTTTCGAGTGAAAAGCGTTAGCGACGGGTAATTTTTTTCCTTGAATCCCTCGCACCAAAGCCCTTTCAAGAACCGCCAAAACACTATCGACCTCACCCGAAATTACTGTTTGCCTGGGGCTATTTAAATTGGCGATTGTCACATATCCCGCGACTCCTCGTAGTAACTCCTCCGCTTGAGAACGGGAACAAGCTAAACTGGCCATTGTTCCTGTAGTGGAACTACTCTCCGTCATCACCTGTCCCCGGAGGGCGGCGAAACAAAGTAAAGTTTTTTCGTCATAGCAATCCGCCGCTTGGAAGGCCGTTAATTCTCCTAAACTATGACCGCCCACAGCCACCGGTTTAATTCCTAATCGCTGTAAGTATTTCTGCCATAGTAAGGACACAAAACAAACCGTTTGGGGGGCGATTTGGGTTAAGGCTTGGAACCAATTTTCCACCTCTTCGCGATTGATGGCTCGATCGAGAGGACGGTAGATCACCGGACCGATCGGTGCCAATCCCGCTTCTTGCAACCATTGATCGGCTTGGGAGAGAAAATCCTGCGCCCAGGGGTAACGTTCCACCAACATCCGCGCCATATTTAAACGTTGCGAACCTTGGCCAGGGAAGAGAAAGCCGATTTTAGTTCGTTGCACCTTTTCGGCTAACCAAAGGTCTTTTTGAGGAGAGACGCGCATTTCTCCGCTTCTAAGGGAGGACTCTGTGAGCAGTAGGGAGAGGCGATCGAGTCCTGTGGATAATTCCCTGGGAGTTGCCGCGATCAGGGCGGCCCTCGTAGGGCAGTGTTCAGGTAATTCTTGCGCCAATTTAGCCGCCAAATCGGGCATTTCTGCCAAACTCATGCCTTCTAGTTGCGGTTTCAGCTTTTCGACGATTTTGAAGAGGTCTGTCGTTGAATTCGCCCCAAAAACAAATAACTCTGTATCTTGGTTAGACACGAATAAAGCCCGTTCGGCTATGCCAGATTTGAGACGAGTCGTCGCCGGGTCCCCGGAAGAAAGGGTCACATGGGAGTTAATGCCCCCAAAACCCATAGCCGACACTCCTGCCCGTAAAACCTCCGTTTCCGGGTAGATTTCCCCTAGTTGTACTGGATATAAACATTGGGCGCTCTCCTCGAAAACGGGATTCGGTTCTTGACAGTTAACAGTCGGGGGAACGATCCGCTGATTAACCGCCATGACCGCTTTAATGAAACCCCCGATCCCGGCCGCCGCTTTCGTATGACCAACGAGGGATTTAAAAGAAGTCATGCCACAGGAACGAGGGGGGGCAGGTTTCGAGGCGTTCATGGCTAGGGCTACCCCTTCAATTTCAGCCCGATCGCCTACGGGGGTTCCGGTTCCATGTCCTTCAATAAAATGAAGAGACTGGGGACTATAACCGGCTTTTTCGTAAGCTCTTAATAGGGCTTTGGACTGTCCCACCTTAGAGGGTGCGGTAATGCCTCCTTTGCCGTCGGAGGACAACGCCCAGCCGTCCAACAGGGCATAAATGTAGTCGCCATCGGCCTGTGCATCTTCTAAGCGTTTGAGGACAACAAAACCACATCCTTCTCCAGGAACAAAACCACTGGCTCGGCGATCATACACTTTCATATCCTGAGCCGTCAGGGCGCCGGTTTTGGCGAAACCAATTAATTCAAAGGTATCGAGACTGATATCAATGCCACCGGCTAAGGCCATGTCTAAATCGCCATTACTTAAAGCGTTGGCGGCAGTGACAACGGCGATTAGGGAGGAGGAACAAGCGCCATCGACGGTATAACCACCACCGTCAAAATTAAAAAAGTTACAGATTCGTCCGGCTATGGTGTTGGACAGTCCTCCAGCTAGGGTATCTTCGGTAATGGGTGGGAAAACGGATTTATAGAATTTCTCCATTGTTTCGAGAAGTTCTTCCACAATTGTTCCAGACAGTCCTTTGACTTCGGCAGCGGCTCGCAAGGCTCTTCGTACGTAGGGCCAACGTAACCGCATCACATTCGAGCGAGTATGTTCTCCAGTTAAGGAATTGCCGAGAATGACCCCGGTTTTCTGGGTGGGAATGGTATCTCGACGATACCCAGCATCTTCGATCGCTTTGTCGGCTACTTCTAAGGCTAACCAATGCACGATGTCGGTTCCATCGACCGTTTTTTTGGGAACTCGACGATTAATCCAGTCGAATTGAAAGCCATCAATGAAGGCCCCGCGTGTTCCGTAGGTTTTATCGGGAGTGGCGGGATCGGGATCATAATATTCCGAGAGTGGTAAACGTTGATCGGGAAACTGGCGAAATTGACAACGACGCGCCAAAATATTCTCCCAAAGTTCGCTTAATTGTTTGGCACCAGGGTAATGGCAACCCATTCCGACAACGGCTATAGGATGGGCGATTTTATCGCTTTGAGTTTTCGGCATTTTTTTCCTTGTTTTGAGGACAATAATTGTGTTTGATAACTATCTGGTTATCCTAGGAGCGAGGGAACCCAGCCA
Organism: Microcystis sp. M44BS1; assembly: GCF_020244875.1. Taxonomy (NCBI): domain Bacteria; kingdom Bacillati; phylum Cyanobacteriota; class Cyanophyceae; order Chroococcales; family Microcystaceae; genus Microcystis; species Microcystis sp. M44BS1. The sequence goes on along the minus strand of NZ_JADBVM010000095.1, from coordinate 826 downwards.
GGTCTTTTTTCGGTATTTCCCGAAAGCTTATGATTTATTGTCGTTTAGCAATTACAACTATCTCATTTGCGCTTAAAATAACCTTGATAAAATCACGGTATATAAGCCAAGGTATTCAATTATTCAAAGGATTTTCCAGAGAAATGTTAAAGGGAAAACTTTAGCATTTACTCTATAGTTGTAACTTATTCACAAGTATATGGGTAAGTTTCAGCAGTGACAATCGAAGTTTAGGATGTTAAGGGAGAAGATAAGCGGCTCTTCTGGAAGTTTAGGATGTTAAGGGAGAAGATAAGCAGCTCTTCTCGACTTTGTGTGATCATAAGTGCTGATCATTCGTAGGAGTCTTGGCGACGGCAAGGATTTCAAGAGTTTGAAGGGGAGCATCTCATTTATGCAAGTGAGTAATTATACTTGTCCCTAAAACTGGTTTCTAGCAAGGCTTTCAAAATAGCTTGACATAAAACCTGATTTAGGGGTTACAAAGGTGAGATGCTCCCATTTGAAGAGTATATTTCTGGAAAATTATCCCTATTCTTCTTCCTTCCACACAGAAACGAGGAGAGCCGGGAGTTTAAATCATCAACAAATTTAAGTAGGTAGGCGTTAAAAATTATCAGATGCCCCCCCTTATCAAGGGGGGATTAAGGGGGGACTAAGGGGGGATCGGCACCCCCCTTATCAAGGTAGGGCTGTTTCATTTAAATTAAGTATAGCTGATTTTGAGTCAATAAATTTGACCGAAGATTCTCAAGTTTATCTTTTTCTAATCAAAAGAGTTAGTCACAATAACTAATATTTAATCCTCTGCCAATATTTATTATGA
>NZ_JADBVM010000094.1:0-8745 GCF_020244875.1 Microcystis sp. M44BS1 | reverse complement strand
TAGACTAGATTTCGCCCAGATATACACATACTTTTTTCTTCTCAATATTCTTCTCACTTGCGAGCCACTCAGTTTAATTCCTGTTTCCTTTTCTAGATGCTCTGCTAATCTTGCCGCTGTCCATCTCCCGAATTCCTATCCAAATTCCTTCGGATCTTCATCAACTATTTTCAATAGTAAATTAATATATTCCTCTGGGGCTTTTTTATGATTTCCATTTTTTCTCCCATCTTCTAGACTTTCTAAATTGTTAGGATCGCCGTGAACGCACCAATGGGCGACCGTTTTGAGTGAACAGCCAATAAAATCAGCTATTTCTCGTTGAGTTTTTCCGTCGTTCAGCAAGAGAAACATTAAAATTATTTCCCTAACTTCTGCTCTTTCTTCTTCTTTAAGAGCTTTTTGTAAGTTTTTCTTTTCTTCTAAATCTAGGAAATCTTTAGCTGGCATAAGTAGAATTTTTCTCAAGTTACTATTTCTATTTTAGGTGGTTTAAGTGCGTTTTAGCTTACTACCGAATCACCACCAGCAATTTTATAAATTATCCTTGACAAGGATGGTAATCTGGTGTACCTTGAGCAACAATCCCCGTTTGAACTGCCCGACGAACAAACACTAGAATCTTTTTACCATGTTACACTAGGTAGTTGGGTAGGACTAGCTTTATTTCCCTGATGTGGTAACTTATGTCTTCTTCTTTATTGCTCGAATTAGAAAATTTACTCAAAAAACCAATTGCTTCTATAAAAGATTATGAAAGTTCTCTTTTCGAGCAATTGCTCGAAAAATCTCAAGGACAGATTGTGTTGTTTGGTGCTGGCAACTTAGGCAAAAAGTGTCTTGCTGGTTTGCGGAGTGTTGGCATAGAACCAGTGGCTTTTGCTGATAATAATGCGGCTATCTGGAATACAAAGATTGAAGGAGTTGAGGTTCTTTCTCCTGAAACTGTGATGAAAAAATATGGCGATAATGTCTTATTCCTAGTGGCTATTTGGAGCATAGGAAGAGACCGCAGTTTTATCACAATTAGAAATCAATTACAAAAAATAGGGTTTCTCAATGTTTCTTCTTTTATTGCTCTTTTCTGGCAATATAATCAGTTTTTTTTACCTTACTATTTCATCGATTTGCCTCACAAAATTTATGAACAAGCCGAGGATGTCATCGCCGCTTTTATGATTCTACAAGATGACTACTCAAAAGAACAATATTTTAATCAACTAAAATCTAGAATATTATTAGATTTTGACTGCTTGTCAGCTTACAAAGAGATCACTTATTTCCCTGGTTTTTTGTTATCTGTAATCAACCAAGAAGTGTTTATTGATTGTGGTGCTTTTGATGGGGATACCGTTCAATCTTTAGCGGCTATCAATGCGGGTGCTATAGGAAAAGTAATTTGTTTTGAACCCGATCCTCAGAATGTTGAAAAGCTCCAGCATTCTCTATCTAATTTAGATAGCACAATTCGAGATAGAATAATCATTTATCAAAATGCAGTAGGCAAGCAACGAGAAAAGCTAAGATTTTCAGCAACAGGTTCGGGTGCATCTGCAATTTCCAGCAAAGGAACTTTAGAAATAGAAGCAATTTCTCTTGATGAAGTTTTAGCTAATGAAGCACCAACCTTTATTAAAATGGATATTGAGGGGGCGGAAATAGATGCAATTATGGGAGCAAGAGAGATTATCAAGAATCATTCCCCAATTTTGGCAATTTCAGTTTATCACCAACAGGATCATTTATGGCGAATTCCCTTATTAATCAAGAGTATGTGCCAAGATTATTCTTTCTTTCTTGAACCCCATCTGCACGATGGTCAAGATGTCATTTTTTATGCTATTCCTAATTCTCGCTTTACCCAACCTTAACCAATACATTAGATACTTAACAGCCTATGACTTCCGACTTATTAGTTGATCTTAAAAACCTTCTAGCAAAGCCGATTGATGCCGTCATCAATTATGAAACCTCTGTTTTTGGCGGGTTGTTAGAAAAATCTCAAGGACAAGTTGTTTTATTTGGCTCTGGCAACTTAGGAAGAAAGTGTCTTAAAGGTTTACGGAAGATTGGCATAGAACCAGTGGCTTTTGCTGATAATAATGCGGCTATCTGGAATACAAAACTTGAGGGAGTTGAGGTTCTTTCCCCTGAAATTGCTGCTCTTAATTATGGTCAAAATGCTTTATTCCTTATTACCGTCTTTAATCGAGAGAATAGCCTGAATTTGATTCAGGAGCAATTACATCAATTAGGGTGTCAAAATGTTGCCCTGTGTGCCGTCTTTTTTTGGTGCCATCCACAAGAATTTTTGCCTCATTTTTATCTTGATTTACCTCACAAAATTTATGAACAAACGGGGGATGTTATCGCAGCTTTTGATCTTTGGCAAGATACAGAATCTAAGCGGGAATATCTGAAGCAGATTAAGTGGCGAATTTTACTAGAGTCTGATGGTTTATTTTCGTCTCAGGAAATACAATATTTCCCGACTTTCTTAAGGCCTCTTTTAAAAAAGGAAGTTTTTGTAGATTGTGGCACTTTTGATGGTGATACCCTGAAGACATTTATTGATCTTCAGGGAGATTCAATTGAGAAAATAATTTGTTTTGAACCCGATCCAATTAATGTAACAAACTTAAAAGCATATCTTTCTAATTTAGATCATCAGCTTCAAGACAAGGTGATAATTTACCAAAATGCTACAGGTAAAGAACGAGAAAAACTGAGATTTTTAGCGGCTGGTTCAGAAGGATCGGCAATTTCCAGTCAAGGAAACTTAGAAGTAGATGTAGTTCCCCTTGATGAAACTATTGCTGATGAAGCACCAACATTTATCAAGATGGATATTGAAGGTGCAGAAATAGATACTATTCTGGGAGCAAGTAACATAATCGAGAAATATACTCCTATCTTGGCTATTTCAACTTATCATTTACAGGATCATTTATGGAGACTTCCCTTATTGGTAAATAGTATATGCAGTGATTACTCTTATTTTCTTATACCTCATGGTGAGAATGGTCTAGAGTCAGTTTTTTATGCTATTCCTAATTCTCGCTTTACCAGCGAAGCCTAATTGCCGTTAATTTGAGGAGAAACTCAATTCAATGTCGTCTAACTCTGTAGAGATGCCTGATCCCGTTTCTGAAATGCTCATCCCCACCCTAAACTTGATGGGGTTTATGACTGCTTGGATAGATCCTTATACCGAAGCTTTTGTCAAGTTTGCTCCCTTGGCTCCCAAAGCTTGTCTTGATATCGGGGCAGCTTACGGGATCGCAAGTTTAGCGGCTTTAGCAACAGGTGCGGAGGTGATTGCCTGTGATCCAGACTGGCGGCATCTAGAAATTTGTCTTCAAAAAACACCTTCTCACCAAAAAAATCGTCTTAGATTGTTACAAGGCTCTTTACCCGATCAGATTAATCTGGAGGAGAAAAGTTTGGGAGCCATCCTCTGCTCAAGAGTTCTACACTTTTTAACCGGAGCAGAAATTGAGGGATCAGTCCGTAATATGTCCCGTTGGCTTTGTTCTGGGGGTCGAGTTTATTTGATTGCCGATACTCCCTATAATAAATTTTTAAAATCATTTTTACCTATCTATGAAGAAAGAAAGCATCGGGGCGATTTTTGGCCGGGACAAATTGATAACTTTCCCCAATTTATGCCCACAGAACTGGCTCCAAATTTGCCCAACTTTTTTCATCCTCTAGATCCAGATATATTAGCGCGTGTCTGTAACCAGATGGGTCTTATAGTTGAGAGCAAAGGGTTCATTTCCCGTATCGATTACTTACCTGATGCTCAAGATGATGGTCGGGAGGGAGTTGGCATTATTGCCTATAAACCTTAAAACTGATATGAAAATCCAAAACATATTCTTTGATCTAGATGGTACACTCATTAATTCGTCAAGGGGAATTAAATATTCTCTAACAAAGGCGTTGTCATCTGTACTTCCAGACTTTGCTCTAGATCAGATTTCTACAAGCTTAATTGGCCCCCCTGTAGCCGAAATGTTCAAACAGATGATCGGCAATGCTGATCCAGATCTGATTGATAATTTAACCCAGGAGTTTCGCAAAAGCTACGATAGTGAAGGTTGGGAAAAAACCGATATCTATGAAGGGGTTGTAGAAACTCTTTGCCAATTGGCGGACTTTAATATTACAATGTTTATTGTTACTAACAAGCCTAGCCACCCAACCTTTAAGATTTTAGATCATCTCCAGATGCTACATTTTTTTGCCGATGTTGTATCTCCAGATACGGGAACTCATCCCTATGCCTCTAAATCAGCAATTTGTCAACATATCTTGACAAAGTATCAAATCAATCAACAATCTGCTATCTTGGTGGGAGATTCTCGTGATGATGCTCAGGCAGCTAAATCCTGTGGACTTAGTTTCATTGCTGCTACCTATGGCTATGGAAAAGTACACGAATCGGAAACTTCCGAGCAGTTATGTAAAATTTATAGTTTTCCCGAATTGATAGGTCTAATCAAGCATTAGCTTTTCATGCAAGGGAATAATAAAGTCTAATTTTAAGGAGGATTATCCAATGTCTGTTAACCGCGATATTTTTGACGAACTCTTTGTTTTAGAACTTGCCAATAATCATTGGGGTAGTTTAGAGAGAGGATTAAAAATTATCACTGACTTCTCTAGAATTGTTAGGTTTAATAGTGTCAGAGCATCGCTCAAGCTTCAATTCAGAGATGTGGACAATTTCATTCATCGAGATTTTCGGGACAGGACTGATATTCGCTATATCAAGAAAACTCTCGATACAAAAATGACAGAAGATGATTACGCAACTCTAGTGAAAGCAGTACGTCAAAGTGGCTGTATTCCGATGGCAACTCCTTTTGATGAAAAGTCTGTTAATCTTTGTGTCGAACTGGGGATCCCCATTATTAAAATCGCTAGTTCAGATCTCAACGACTGGTTTTTAATTGAGAAAATCGCCGAAACTCGCAAACCGGTAATTGTGTCAACGGGAGGTTCTTCTCTCAAGGATATAGATGATTTAGTCATCTTCTTTGAAAATCGTAATGTTCCTTTGGCTATTAACCATTGTGTTTCTCTCTACCCTTCCGAAGATTCTGAGCTAGAGATGAATCAAATCGATTATTTAAAAAATCGCTACCCCAATCATGTCATTGGTTTTTCAACCCATGAATATACTGATTGGACATCCTCAATGCTGATAGCCTACGCTAAGGGTGCGAGAACTTTTGAAAGGCATATCGATATTGAGATGGATGGAGTCCCTGTCTCTCCTTATTGTTCCTTACCCGAACAAGTCGATATTTGGTTTAAAGCTTTTCAAAAAGCTAAAGAAATGTGTGGCGCGCCGGGTACTCAAAAAAGAATGCCCCCTGAAAGAGAAATTAAGTATCTTGATGCGCTAGTTCGAGGAGTTTACGCTAAAAGGGATTTGCCAGAAGGTTACATTCTCAACCATGACCGCATCAATGAAGATCTATACTTGGCGGTTCCTCTCCAGAAAGGACAGATTTCTTGCCGGGAGTTAATGTCAGGAGAAATATTAACTAGGGCCTGCAACAAGGATGAACCCATTATGATTGACTCCATTGATAGCCCTTATTCAACTAACGATAATCTCAGAAAGATTATCTATCAACGGGGTATTTAATTTTGAGGGAAAGGTGAACTAATTGCTAAGTTCGCCTTTGATCATCTCAATAAAATAACTGGGTTAGGCAGCTGCATTTTTTGGATAGCATTGTAAATAGCTTCTTGAGATAAAATTGAGGTTACAATAATCGGCTGTCTCATCTCTCTCAATTGAATTTGATGGGGTGATAGCACCGTAATCCCTGAAATAACACTACCTTGATTAATGGGATTTCCATCAACAAAAGCAACTATATTGGCTTTTGCCAGTGAAGTTTCGGCCAGTAGTTTCATGGCTAATTGTCCCGTTCCCCAAACAATAACATCGGCAGCATCCTCTAACACTGACTGTAATTTAATATCTATATCAGTCATAGTTTTTTTGGAGCTTTCAATATAAAGCAGTATTCTTTCTTTGAGCATTTTATCAGGATAAATTACCAATTCCGATGAATTAGACTCTTGCTTCTGCCAAAAGCTATAAATGGCTGGATAAGACATCCCCGGAGAGACATCAAAAACTTTTTCTCCGATTAACTTATTGGTCAATCCAAATTGAATTAATAAATTTGATAAATGGGGGTGATAAAAATGATTAATATGTTCAGTATTAAAATCTTGAAAAGGTGCAAAAACATGATCAACATATCCCGAAGCATTGGGAACTTCTACATATAGATATCCCCCGACTTTGATTAATTGTTCTATTAATTTTACAGAAAATTTCAGATCCTGTATATGCTCTAACACATGAGAAAGAATGACAAGATCAAAATCTCCTAAATCTTGAGGAGGCGTAAAAATAGAACCAGCATAAGCTTCTATTCCGTAAAGCTGTTTTGTATTCTCAACACAAGCAGGAGATGGATCTAAACCACATAAATTGTTATATCCTAGTTTTTTAAGATAGCCTAATAACCCACCATTGGCACAGCCAATATCTAAAATGCGAACGCTCTTATCCGGTAAAAATTCAGCAATACATTCAGCCGTTTTTTGAAGTCGTGCGGCATCATAGGGAGATTCCCCTCCTCCCGTAGCGGTTTTTTTGTCCTCGTATTTGGATAATTTGGCGTAAAAAATATCGTAATCTTTCTGACTTACTGTTGTATCAGCATAGACAAAACCACAGCGATCACAACACAGTATATCATATCCATTTGAGAGGGGATGACCTTCAGGTAAAACAAAATTTTGTGTGTGAATAATCTCCCCATTTTCTTCTTGACAAATTGGACAATTTCGCAGGGATTTTTTCTGATTCATGATGTAAATCCTAAAATCTTGATGAATTATAATAGTAAATCTGGTTATTAAAAACTGATTATTTATTCCCCCTTTTGCCTATTGCCTATTGCCTGTCCTTATGAGTAGCCTATGCTCAACGGATTTAGTATAACTAGCTGTTCGGATAATTGATTCCCCTAGGGAAATCAAGGGTTTAAGTTGTAACTCATCAAAAGCCCTCTGGACTGAAGGAACGTAACGTTCAGCAGCTTTACCCGGGATAGGTTCTTTTGCTATAACTACCTCAACTTTTGATGCAAATGTACTGGCAATAACTTCCGCCAGTTCAGCGATAGTCAAATCCCCATCTGAACCGACATTGTAAGGGTAGCATGATTTTCCCTTAAACAAAATTGTCCACAGCCAAATCGCCAAATCCGCCGCATAGAGGTAAGAACGATAAGGAGTTCCATCCCCCTGGATGAGAATCGGACCCCCCGTCATACCATCTCGAATGAAATTACCAATAGCAAAATGGACATCCAGGGGCAAATAGGGACCGACAAAAGCAAAGCAACGAGCAATTTTCGTTTCTAATCCCTGTTGTTTAGCATAAAGAGTACAGAGCATTTCTGCTGCCCGTTTTCCTTCTGCATAAGCATAACCCGGATTAGTTAAATCAGGAGAGCCTAAATAGTCTTCGGAAACATGGGTTATCTCAGGGGGTTGTTTGCCATAAACGGCACCGGAACTGGTTAATAAGAACTTTTTAGCCTGACAAAATTTAGCAAATTCTAAAGTATGCCTTGTTCCCTCAATAATCGTATCAAACATTAGTAAGGGATCTTCTTGATTAAGCTTGGCACTCGCTTCAGTGGCACCATGAATAATATAAGAAAACTCCCCTTCAGGAAACTGAAATGACCTAACATCACCGCTATGGAATTGAATAGCGGTATGATTGGCTAAATGAGGAGCTTTTTGCCTGAAACTATCAGGATTTCTGGTTAAAACCACTGCCGATGCTTTTAAGTCTAGCCGATCATTGACCCAGATAAAACTCTCCAGAAGCCAACAGCCAAAAAAGCCTGTACCTCCAGTAATAAATATCCGCTGTCCCCGCAATTCTTCCCAGAGGTCTTTAGTGTGGGCAAGAATATGATTTAAGTCATTTGTTAGGTTAGGTTGCATCTTCAGCCAATCCATTTCATAGAAAAAGACAAATCCACACAAAAATAAAAAGCAATAGAGTTCTACATTCGCTCTATCCAATGCGAGAAGAAAAGGCTAACTTAAAAAAGAGATAACAAACAAGTTGCTTATATTGTCTAATTGACGAGATTGACTAAAATTCTTGGTCGCAAAAAACATCCAAAAAAATAAAAATGTTCCAAAAAATGCGAACAATGCAAATTTACCTACGCTCCGACAAAACTCTCGGATAATCGCTGTTACATACTCTAACATCTCCTCCGTTAATCCTAGAAATAGCCCAATCCAGAAGATTCCTGCCATGATTTTATCAGCATTTGACAAGTATGCTACAAGGTTTCTGGTTCAACGCCTAATTCTCTTAATTTTTCAGCTAATTTTTGCCGTAACATTCGCTCCTGTTCGAGTTGATATTCAGTTTGTGCGACTCGTTCACTCCCCCATAATAACAAATTTCCCGACTTATCCCACCAACGCAACCAATTAGTAGTAAATTCAGCTTTGCTTCCTTGCCAGATACCAATAAACAAATTAAGTTCTTTTATCCAGTAACGATTATTCTCGTCTGGCAACTGCTGCTCATACTTTCCTGCCACTAAACGATAAACATCTAATTCTCCTGTTTTTGGCTGAAAAATTCCATAGACAGGTACTTGTAAAATT
>NZ_JADBVM010000093.1:0-3245 GCF_020244875.1 Microcystis sp. M44BS1 | reverse complement strand
TTCAAGGATGGTTGAGACAGGAAGGACTATTAAGTTCTATACCTGAGATTAAGGGATGGGTTAGTCCTCGGTTAAATATCCGATTTGATTTGAGAGAAGATGGGTTAGAAATTTATAGTTTAGATGGTCAGAAATTTTTAAGTTCTATCGAGTTATCCCAAAAAGCTGAACGTTTAGCTGAATATATCCGTTCTCTGGGAATTGATCCCGATACTTTATAATGATATAATTTATCGGTTGTGACGAATACTAATTAACTGGTAAACTGCCTAAGTTATCGTCATTGAACCTAGTCTAGGGCTATACTCAACTATGTAATCACTAAAAAAGCAAATCTATGAAAGCTTGGGCAAAATCTTTAGAAAAACCAGCAGTGGAATTTTCTGAAACCCAATTAACCCTATTATCCGGGAAAATTCCCGACGGATTGCGGGGGAGTCTCTATCGCAATGGTCCGGGGAGATTAGAAAGAGGTAAGCAAAAAGTTGGTCATTGGTTTGATGGAGATGGGGCAGTTTTAGCTGTACATTTTCATGATAAGGGAGCCAGTGCCACCTATCGTTATGTTCAGACTGCTGGTTATCAGCAAGAAAGTGCCGCTAATCAATATTTATTTCCTAATTATGGCATGAATGCCCCCGGCTTCTTTTGGAATAATTGGGGAAAAGAGGTAAAAAATGCCGCTAACACCTCGGTGTTAGCTTTACCCGATAAATTATTAGCTCTCTGGGAAGGGGGTTTTCCCCATAAATTAGATTTACAATCTTTAGAAACTCTAGGTTTAGATAATTTATCTAGCTTACAAGCAAAGGAAACTTTTTCCGCTCATCCTAAGCTAGATTTGTCCAGAGGAGAGATTTTTAATTTCGGGGTGACAATCGGTGCTAAAGTTAGTTTAAATCTCTATAAGTCTGACTCCACTGGTGAAATTATCCAGAAAAATACTTTTGAGTTAGATAGATTGTCTGCGCTGCATGATTTTGTTTTAGCGGGACAGTATCTCGTCTTTTTCGTCCCACCGATAAAAGCGAATAAATTATCGATACTGTTGGGATTTAAAACTTTTAGTGATGCCATGCAGTGGCAGCCAGAATTAGGAACAAGAATACTAATTTTTGATCGAGATTCTCTGCAATTAGTCAGTGAAAGTGTTACCGATTCATGGTTTCAATGGCACTTTGCTAATGGTTGTGTGAATGACCAAGGCAATCTTGAAATTGTTTTTGTCCGTTATGATGACTTTAAAACTAATCAATTTTTAAAAGAAGTGGCCACGGGTAAAACCGAAACCTTAGCCATCGGAAAATTAGCAAGTATCACTATTAATCCCCTATCAGCAAAGGTGATTAATCAGGAAATTCTCTCAGATTTAAGCTGTGATTTTCCCGTGGTTTCCCCGCAACTGGTGGGACAAAAATGGCAAAATACTTTTTTAGCTGTCCATCGTCCCGATAGCGATATTCGTCGGGAAATTATCGGACTTCCCGCTTGTTATAATCACTCCACAGGTAAGTTAACTATTGCTTATCTAGAAAATAACTGTTATGGAAGTGAACCGATTTTTGTCTGCGATGGTTTATCTCCAGAAACGGGATGGTTAATCGTCGTGGTTTACGACGGCAATAATCACAGCAGCCAAGTGAGAATCTATGACAGTCAGCAGTTAGAAAAAGAACCCCTTTGCTGTCTGCAATTACCCAGTGTTATCCCTCCCGGTTTTCACGGCACTTGGCAAGAAAAATCAGAAAAAGGCGCTATTTAGAAAACGGGTTTCTTTGAGAAACCCGTTTTCTTGACTTGTGAGAGAGAAGCTTTATTCGATTTCTCTACGGTTGAAGATTTAATCAATTGGTTAAATACTTTAACTGCTTAGTTCTTACGACCACCTCAAGACGGAGTTATCGAAAAAAAAAGTTTTCGATCTGGCTTTTATGTGTTATAATGTCCACCAGAATTAGACTACTTTCCCCATAATGCCATGTTCTTTGAACTGTTGACTGTACCCATCGAAGCGATCGCAGACACCTTTACATGACTAATAATATTGACCATGACCGCTTATTTAAGGAGTTAATCTCCACCTTTTTTGTCGAATTTATCGAGTTATTTTTCCCCCAATTGATGGATTATTTAGATAGGGACTCGATTACTTTTTTAGACAAAGAAGTATTTACTGATGTCACGGAAGGAGAAAGACATGAAAGCGATTTAGTCGCACAAGTTAAGTTTCGAGGAAAAGAATCTTTTTTTCTGATTCATCTGGAGGCGCAGGAAAGTTCTCGAAAATGGTTTAATCGGCGAATGTTTACTTATTTTGCTCGCTTTCATGAGAAATTTGTCCTACCGATTTATCCGATTGTAATTTTCTCTTATTCAAAGCCAAAAAGAGAAGCGATTAGTCAATATGTAGTCGATTTTCCCGATTTTAAGGTATTAGAATTTAACTATCAAGTAGTGCAATTAAATCGATTAAATTGGCGAGATTTTCTCAATCAACCGAATCCGGTTGCTTCAGCTTTGATGGCGAAGATGAACATTGCCGAGAAGGAGCGAGCCAAGGTAAAAGCGGAATGTCTGCGCTTGTTAATCACTTTAAGGTTAGATGCGGCGAGAATGCAATTAATTTCTGGATTTATTGATACATATCTCAATCTAAATCCGGTGGAAGAGAGACAATTTCAAGAAGAGATTAGCACATTTAGTGAACCCGTACAGGAGGGAGTTATGCAAATTACCACCAGTTGGATGCGTCAAGGTATCGAACTAGGTATTGAACGGGAAAAGACATTGATTCTTCGTCAACTTAAACGCAAGTTAGGGGAGATTAATCCTTCATTAGAAACTAAAATTATGGAGTTAAGTATTGATGATGTCGAAGCATTAGGAGAAGCTTTATTCGATTTCTCTACAGTTGAAGATTTAATCAATTGGTTAAATACTTTAACTGCCTAGTTTTGACGTTAGCGTTCGCCTTCTGACAACAACCCACTAAAATTGTCATAATGAAACAAACAACCGCCAATTATGATGAACCCTGGAAAGAAGCATTAACCGAGTATTTTGAGGCGTTTTTATACTTCTTTTTTCCTGAAGTTCACCAACTAATCAGTTATCAGTTATCAGTTATCAGTTATCAGTGACTAATTGGAAGCAAGTAAGTGGGTGAGTGGAATTAAATATAAGATGAACGTAGGTTGGGTTGAAGCATGAAACCCAACGCCAGATTATGTTACGCTACCACTAAC
>NZ_JADBVM010000092.1:0-54189 GCF_020244875.1 Microcystis sp. M44BS1 | reverse complement strand
GTACGGGCGAAGCATTCGGATAGAAAATCTACGGTTTCACCGATAGGTTATTGCCCGAATGCTTCGCCCCTACAGGACGCGGGCCGATGAAGACGCAAGGTTTTGAACGACGATTCTCTCAAAATCTTGCACCTGTTTCGGGAGAAAAGCCCCAAAACCCTTACTTTGCCTACATTTCACATTTATTCAGCAAACCCTACTTACTGTCATCAAAAATGTCTAACTGCTGCAGAGAGGGGGGATGATCCGACTTAACCGGTTTAATTTTCTTAATTCCCTGACGCAAACCGATCGCAATTTTACTATGTTTTTCGATTTGACCCATCACCTGCATGGCACGATCGATCACAGAAGCTGGTAAACCGGCTAATCTCCCCGCTTCGATACCATAGGATTTATCCGCACCTCCCGGTCGTACTTGGTGCAAAAATACTATCTCATGGGGTAATTCTTTGACTGTTACCTGATAATTAGCTACATTCTCTAAGATTGAGGCTAATTCATTCAGTTCGTGGTAGTGAGTGGCGAAAATCGTCCGCGATTGCAGTACCGTGGCTAAATACTCCGCCACAGACCAAGCTATGGATAAACCGTCAAAAGTGGCTGTCCCCCGGCCAATTTCGTCTAATAATACTAATGATCTCTCCGTGGCGTGATTGAGAATATTGGCGGTTTCGTTCATTTCCACCATAAAAGTGGATTGGCCAGTAGCGAGGTCATCCACAGCCCCCACCCTAGTGAAAATGCGATCGCAGATGGAGATTTTGGCCGACTTTGCCGGGACAAAACTGCCGGTTTGGGCCAACAATTGAATTAATCCCACCTGTCGCAGATAACAACTTTTGCCACTAGCATTGGGACCGGTGAGAATAATCAAGTCAGGGTATTCTAAACCCTCCTGATTGCCCAAATTAATCGAATTCGGCACAAAAAAGCCGGCCCCAAGGGATTGTTCCACCACGGGATGACGACCATCTTTAATATCGATAAGACGACCATCGGCGATTTCTGGGCGACAATATCCCTGATAAACGGCGATTTCTGCCAATCCGGCCAGCACATCCAAAGCGGCGACTTTTGTGGCCACTTCCCGGATTTCTGGGGAAAATTCGGCTACTTGACGGCGTAAATCGCTAAAAATCTCGTATTCTAATTTATTTAATTCATCTACTGCCGTCAGAATTATATTTTCTTTCTCCTTTAACTCGGTGGTGATATAACGTTCCTCATTGACTAAAGTTTGCTTACGCACATACTCTTTTGGGGCGAAATCGGCTTTACTGCGGGGTAAACTGATATAATAACCGAAAGTTTTGTTATAATTAACCTTAAGATTGCTAATACCCGTTCTTTCTTTCTCTGTCGTCTCCAGATTTTTAAACCAATCGATTACTTCCTGATAGTCGCGCCGCAGGGCATCCAATTGGGCATCAATTCCCTCGCGAATCACCCCCCCTTCCTTGAGGTGCAGCGGAGGAGATTCCACCAGATGCGCTATCACCTGCTGGCCTAATTTTTCCAAATCGGCGGGAATTTGCTGTAAAGCTTTCAAATAGGGCGAATTTCCCGCAGCAACCAAAGCCGCTAAATCGGCCAATTTGACTAAGGATGCCGCTAGGGAAAGTAAATCGCGGGCATTAGCTGTTCCTGCGCCAACACGGCCGCTTAAACGTTCTATATCGTATATTTCCCTTAATTTTTGCCGAATATCTTGGCGCAGGGCGGGATTATCCTTTAACTCTTGGATAGTATCCTGACGGGCGCGAATACCGCGAGAATCTAAGAGAGGTTGCAGTAACCAACGACGTAAAGCGCGACTACCCATGGCCGTACAAGTGCGATCGATCGCCCATAATAGAGAACCATAGAAGCTACCATCGCGCACCGTTTGGGTAATTTCAAGGTTACGACGGGTTTGCCCATCTAAAATCAAAAATTCCGAGACAGAGTAGGTTTTTAAAGGTTGTAGGGGGACTTGATTGGCTTTTTGGGTATCTTCAATGTATTCTAATAGGCCTCCAGCTGCGCGAATAGCAAGGGGTAAATGTTCGCAGCCCATCCCCTCTAGGGAACGCATTTTATAGGTGATTAGGAGACGATTTTTCGCTTCTGTGAGAGTAAAGATAGTTTGGGGACGGAGAGAATAACAAAAACTATCGGGTAAACAGGGGGGGAGATGGTCGGATTTTTCCCCGGGGCGCAAAATACGGTTTAAATCGGGGGCATTGATGGGAAAAAGGATTTCCGAGGGCTGTAAACGGGTTAATTCTAGGCTTAAAGCCGTTAAATCGCTGGCTTGGGTGGTGTAGAATTCTCCGGTGGAGATGTCTGCATAGGCTAATCCCCAATTTTCTCCGGTAATCACCACGGCAGCCAGAAAATTATTCTTTTTTGCATTTAACATTCCCTCATCGGTGAGGGTTCCGGGGGTGAGAAGCTTGGTGATAGCGCGTTCTACTAGCCGTTTTTCGGCGGCTGCTTCCGTTGAATCCTCTACTTGGTCACAAATCGCCACCGCATAGCCTTTTTCCACCAATAAACGACTATAGCGCTCCAGGGCGTGGTGGGGAACTCCAGTCATGGCGACTCTCCCAATACCTTTACCCCCTTCCTTGCTGGTGAGAACTAATTCTAATTCTCTGGAGATAATCACCGCATCCTGAAAGAAACACTCGAAAAAATCGCCCACACGATAGAGTAAAAGAGCATTGGGATAGGTTTCTTTTACCTCCACATAATGCTGATACATGGGGGTGAGTTTACTGCGATCGAGTCCGCGATAATCACGATGGGACTCCTTATTGGTAGCGGGTGGTTCTGGGGGAAAATCCGAGGAGAGAGTCATGGGTCAAAGAAAGCTGGACAATGTTTTAATGAACTGTTCCCCACCCCTTGGCTGAGTGGGAAGTTTCTGACGCTTCTTCGTCGATGGCGGTTGCCTCAGACTTCCGCACCGGGAGAACCGCTCAATGGTTCCCCTTGCTGCACCTTCCCCACTCCCCTAGGCTGAGAGTGGGTACTGATGCGGGTTCGTTCCATCAAAAATTGAACGGACAGAACTGATAAGCGATAACTGATAACTGAATTTAGATAGACACTTCGCTTAATTCGCGAGTGAGATGATCAAAGGGTTCAGCGATCAAAGAGGTGTCGGCAATACCCGCCTCAGTGGCCATGGTTTGAATCATTTCGCTCATGATTTGGATACCGCGCACCGTCGGACCGATGGGAACCCCGAGGGAATTATAGGTTTCCCGCAGTCCTTGCAGTACCCGCTCATCTAGAACATTAGTATCAGCAGCTACTAGGGCATAACTGGCATAGCGGAGATAGTAATCCATATCCCGCAGACAGGCAGAATAACGACGGGTGGTGTAGGCATTACCCCCGGCGCGGATCAATTCGGGAACTTCTTCAAATAGACGAATCGCCGCCCCACGCACGAGCGCCGCCGAATTAGCGTTAATTAGGGCGGCGGCAGCTAGACGGGCAGTTCCCGAGGTGAAATATTGTTTAAGATTATCGATCGCATCTCGATCGAGATAACGTCCGGTGACATCGTATTTTCTAATCAGGCTAGTTACCGCGTCTCGCATTATTAAGTTTCTCCCAACAGCAATAAAGACATTTTTGAGTTTCACTTCATCTATAATCTCACAGGGTTGAACTTCGGGGGACATCCCTAGTCTAACTCTCTTGCTTGTCTAACAATTTGTTGTTTTTTTGAGACATTTCTTTACATTTAAGGCATTGGCTGGACCGGCGCTGGGTGGCGGAATTATCCCTTATTAGTCGAGGTAGTGGACGAGGCACTCAAAATGACGAGATTATCCCGATGAATGATGGTTTCTGCGGCCATATAACCCAATAAACTGGCAATACGCTCGGAATGTTGACCTTTCACTCGATCGATCTCCTCACTACTATAATTAACAATTCCCCGGGCCAATTCCCGGCCTTCTCGATCGCACAATTGCACCGATTCCGAGGCGCTAAATTCCCCCTCCACTTTGGTGATCCCGGCCGCGAGCAGAGATTTTCCCCCCTGACAAATGGCTTGAATCGCCCCAGCATCGAGATAGATTTTACCCATGGGCAGTAGTCCGTAGGCGATCCAGCGTTTGCGGGCGTTATCACTGCGTTTTTGGGCTTCAAAACGGGTTCCAATCGCCTCTCCTGCCATAATTTTTAAGATATTGCTAGGCTGTCTTCCCCTAGTAATCGCCATTTCTACCCCGGCGCTGGTGGCAATCCGGGCCGCGGCCAATTTAGTCGCCATACCCCCGGTCCCCCACTGACTGCCACTACTACCGGCATCGATCGATAGTTGCGCTAATTGCGCGGGAGTAACTCGGGCAATAGCCGCCGCTTCGGGAAATAGCCGCGGATCGGCACTGTAGAGGCGATCCACATCGGTGAGGATAAATAACCAGTCAGCCTCGATTAAACTGGCTACAAGGGCTGATAAAGTGTCATTATCGCCGAATTTTAACTCATCGATCGCCACCGTATCATTTTCGTTGACAATGGCAATCACCCCTAATTCAAACAAAGCCTGAAAGGTATTATAGGCGTTGACATAACAGGTGCGTTCCATCAATTCGGGACGGGTCAGCAAAATTTGGGCGATCGGTTGACCAAGACTGGTAAAGAGGTCATCATAGATCCGCATCAGACGACCTTGACCGACGGCGGCGATCGCTTGTTTGAGGGCGATTTTTTTCGGTCTTTCCTGTATTCCCAGACGACGGCAGCCCACCCCCACGGCCCCGGAAGATACTAATACCACCCGATGACCGGCAGCGCGCAACCGGGTGAGGACTTCCACTAAAGCGGCGATCGTGGATAGGGATAATTGGCCGGTTTCATTATCGGTCAAACTGGAAGTACCGATTTTGATCACTATGGTTTGGTTCATCGTCAAGGTGCTTTTGGGGAGGTGTTGCTAGATAGCCAAAGCTTTGATGGCAACTTTAATTAAAGTATAAAAACGGGGTTCAGTGACGTTGACTTCTCTCGCTTGTTGTCGATTTTTGCCTAATAAACCAATGCGCTGCCCTTTCTGCACGACTAAAATATCGCCCTGTTCATTTTTGATGCGAATCTCATTTAAATCAACCCAAAAACTACATTGATACATTTTATCGGCGTGCATAAAAATTGCTTTTTTAATACTATCATTTTCTTGGGGTAATCGCACTCCCACTAATTCAATTTCTATGGTTTTATTACCATTCCAAGTATTTTCTTTGAGTTTATAGGCAATATCTAAACGCGTTGGTAAAGGACAATATTCGCCCCAACGCCAAGCTAGGGCTTTAATTCTGGTATTATCGCTTTGAGCCAGCAATAATTTTAAATGATTTTTTCCGATAGTTTTCTGTTCCACTACTCGCACGTTAGGAGTCCAAAAAACGGGTAATTCATTCCCAATTCCCCAGGGTTGCAAACTATCAATTTGTTGAAAAAGTTGCAGGTTTATTTGTTTAAAGTCTAGGATAGTGTCAACTTTGATTAAAGGTTTTAATTGTTCTATTTGTAAAATTTTGTGAGAAAATTGACTTAATCTTTGTTTAAATGCTAGTAAATTAGCTGTGGGTAAACTAAACCCCCCCGCCATTTTATGACCGCCAAATTTTCCTAGTAAATCTTGGCAAAATTGCAGGGCTTCAAAAACGTGAAATTCTTCAATTCCTCTGGCAGATCCGCGAATTTTACCCGTATCTTCTTCCTCGTAAGTACCAATAAAAACCGGCACTCCGTACCGTTCCACCAAACGGGAGGCCACAATACCAATTACCCCATGATGCCAATCTTTTTCGACTAAGACTAAAACTCGATCTTTTTGCCAAAGAATCGGTGTTTCTTCTACTAATTTAATCGCTTCTTCTTCAATTTTTTCGCACAATTCTTGACGGGTACGATTAATTTGTTCGCACTGCATTGCTCTTTCTAAGGCAATTCCTGCGTCATCGGTGGTTAATAATTCAATAACTATCTGGGGATCGCCAATTCTACCGATTGCATTAATTCTCGGCCCCAATTTAAAGCCAATATCATCCGGTTGTAATTGCTTTTGTTCCTCGCTAATTCCCGCTATTTGCATCAGGGATTGAATCCCGACTAATTGGGATTTGGGTAATTTTCTTAACCCCCGTTTTAACCAGCGACGATTTACCCCGATTAATGGGGCTAAATCTGCTATAGTGCCTAGGGTAAATAATGCTAATAATGACTCGGTTAATCCCTGTAATTTACCCATTTTTTGGGCAGTTGTCACCGCTAAAATATAGGCGACTCCCACCCCCGCTAATCCCTGATAGGGAGAGTTAGGGGTTAATAATTTTGGGTTGAGAATAGCGGAGGCATTTGGTAAAATTGGCGGCAGATCGTGATGATCGGTGATAATAACTTTTAATCCTAATTCTATCGCTAGGGCGATCGGTTCGTGAGCGGAAATACCATTATCAACGGTGAGAATCAATCCGACTCCCGATTCGGCAAATTCTTCGACAATGCGCTGA
Organism: Microcystis sp. M44BS1; assembly: GCF_020244875.1. Taxonomy (NCBI): domain Bacteria; kingdom Bacillati; phylum Cyanobacteriota; class Cyanophyceae; order Chroococcales; family Microcystaceae; genus Microcystis; species Microcystis sp. M44BS1. The sequence continues at coordinate 47,665 of NZ_JADBVM010000092.1, read as the reverse complement.
TTAATTCCGTATCCCTCTTTCATGCGACTGGGTATGGCATGATTTACCCTAGCACCGAGATGTCTCAAGGCTCTTAACAGTAAAGATGTACTGGTCATGCCGTCAGCATCGTAGTCCCCACAGATAGCAATTTTATCGCCGGAGGCGATCGCTTTTACTAATAAATTGACACTTTTTTCTAAGTCGGGAAATTCTCCTAGGGGAGAGGGTAAGATATCCGCTTCAGGATCTATATAAGTTTTAGCTAATTCGGGGGTATCAATACCGCGATTAATTAAGATAGTTGCCAATAAGGATGATAATCCCATTTCCCGCGCTAACCTCTCAATTTTTTCGGGATTAGTTGCGGCAATATACCAGCGTTGGATGGGATATTTGTAGGGCATTTTTTGTTAAGTAAAAAGGTAGGGTGCGTTAGCACAGCGTAACGCACCAAAAATAAGGTTAAAAGCGGATTTGGATGGCCCCAGCAGGAGGTTGAAAGGGGAGATTATTATTATTAATTCTCAGGGGGGAAGCGGGTACTACCTGCACATTGGGGGTGGTGGGTTGACTTTCGTTGGTACTCAGTAAAGTCAATTGATTAATACTAGGATTAATCGCAAATTGTTGGGTGATAACTCCCGACGGACAACAGGAAGGATCCCGGGGGAGAAATCTTCTCATATTGACGGTGATCGTACCATCTTTAGCACTCAGATTATCGACAATTACTCGATCGGCTAACAGGACAGTATCGGTGTTAGTGGCAGTACCGTTATTATCGATCACTAGGGCTAAATAATGTAATTGCTGTTGATCTCTGGTAATCACTCTTAATACGACAATACCATCAGTCCTTTGATCGTTATTATAGTCCCCCATCAAAGCTTCTCGACTGACTTGCACTCCTAAAATCTGTCCCTCATTGGATTGAAAAATACCATCGCTGACAATTACGGAACCCCGATTGGGAATGTTATAGACGGTATTTCTTAAATTATCCACGCTCAGGGGTGTAGATTGGGCAAGTAAGGGCAGAGAATTGTTTAATAGTAAACTGATACCTAGGAGGATAGATTGAGGCAAAATTGCTAATTTAATCATGGTTTTGATGGGTTGGGTATATTTTCTTGAGTATCGAATAACTGCACGTTATTGATGGTACAAACCATCCCCTGTTGTGCTGCTAATTTATCTCGCCATTGGCTTAATTGTTGTTGACCATTACTACCATTTAACCAGTAAACTGTCAAGAGGCCGAGGGTTTGTTCTGGTTCACAGGAAAAGCCGAGAGTTTTATCGGGTATGTCGGTATTTTCCTCACGACATTGCCAACCTTGTTTTTCAATTAATTCTTTCCAACCTTTCTCTTCTTTAGCAGCCACGGCAATGCGTTGATCTCCTTGGGTACAAAGCCAATTTTTCTGCTGGGTGGGATCATTGGGTAGATCACCAAGATTGGGGGAATTTTGCTTAATTGGGGGCAGCGAGGGGACTTGAGCATGAACGGAAAAAATCGGTAGTATTAACCAAGTACCGATGAGCATTTTTAACAGTTTCATCCTTTAAAATTGTCATATTTAGGGATTTATGCCTTTAGAATATCACGTTTTTGAGATCTAGATAAAATACTCTCTTAAGATATGTTTAAATCTCTAATGATGGTTTCGATCGCATCAAAGGAAAATTCTCTGGCTAACTGTTGTAAACCTTGGGCAAGGGTAGCATAATCGGGGGGAATTTCTGCGGTTAGGGCGATAATTTTTTCATCATCACATTCTCGCGCCGCTTGTTGCAATTGTCTAATCCAGACGGGACTGATTAATTTTAATAGGGATTGCAGGGAATCGAGGAAAACTGGCGAATAATTGGGCTGATTTGGCTCATTATCGGCATAAATATATTTTAATCCTAAATATTCGCTCATTTTTTGCCAGATAACTTCCTCTCGGAAAGGTTTACGCACGAAATCATCACAACCGGCGGCAATAACCAAGGCGCGATCCTCTTCAAAAGCACTGGCAGTTAGGGCAATTATCACCGTTTTTCCGCGATTATCAGCCTCTAACTGCCGAATTTCCCTAGTTGCTTCGTAACCGTCCTTCACCGGCATTCTCATGTCCATCCAGATAAGATGAGGTTGCCATGCTTGCCAAATTGCGATCGCTTCTTGACCATTAGCGGCCTCTTGCACGGATAATCCTAGGGTAGTCAGGAGTTTCAGCAACAGCAAACGGCTTTCCGGTCGATCATCGACGACTAATATCCGATATTTAGGCTTATTTTCGGCTAAAGCGATTACTTTTGCCCTATTGGTTTCGGTTTTAATCTCATTTTCCCCCACCAAACCCACCTGAATATCAAAACTAAAAATACTTCCTTGACCCAGAATACTACTAACTCCGATCGCACCTCCCATCAACTCAACAAATTTTTTACTGATAGGTAAACCCAATCCTGTCCCCTGTTGGGATTTTCGTCCCGTTTCCGTTTGGTTAAAGGGTTGAAATAGCTTATAAATCTCCTCTGGAGCGATTCCTAGTCCTGTATCTTCAATTTCCCAGAGCAATCGCTGATAATCTTCTCTTTTCTCCCCTAATTTTACCCGGAGAGTCACCCCTCCCGACTCAGTAAACTTCAATCCGTTACCCAAGAGATTGATTAACACCTGTCGCAATTTACTTTCATCAGTACATATATATTGAGGCAGATCGGAGCTGCGATCAAAAATTAAGCTTAAAGCTTTTGCCTGCGCTTGTGAGCGTAGCATTTCGGCAATATTATCTAAAAGAGCGTATAAATCGAAATTACTGGGATTAAAAACCGTTCTTCCCGCTTCTATCTTCGACATTTCTAGAATATCGTTGATTAACTCTAATAAATGTTCTCCGCTACGATTGACAATTTCCAAATATTGCCGATATTCACTGCTGATGCTGCTATCCCGGGATATTAAGCGAGTAAAACCCAAGATAGCATTAAGAGGAGTGCGTAATTCGTGGCTCATGTTAGCTAGAAACTCACTTTTAGCTTTATTTGCCTTAACTGCCGCTTCTTTAGCCTCTTTTAATTCTTTTTCCGCTTCATATCTACTTTCTGCGATCGCAATTAATTCTCCCACCAACCGCACAAAGGTGACATCTTCCTTTGTCCATTGCTTTTCTGCACTTGCATCCAATCCCAGATAACCCACCGTTACCCCACAACTATCCCACATGGGAACGATTAAGAGACAGGGAGTAGAACTATGAGCGAGAATAGCTCTTTCAGGGATAGCAGTAGCGGGTAAATCGTCTAAAGAGTTCAGTTTAACTGGAATACCGTTTAATAATTGTTCAGAAAACCAGGGAAAGGTTTCCGTTGAGAGATTTTGTGATTCTTCCCGAATCGGGATAACCTGCGGATAGTCGGGGTGACAGTATTCATAAACCATACTCCACTGCTGACGACAGGTGGAATATTGAATAATGTAACAGTGAGCGCTCTGGGTAAATTGACAGAGCAGTTCTAGGGTATGATCGATCGCCAAGTGGATATCTTGAGAAATTAGTAATCTTGTCACCCGCGAGAGCAAATTATCGCGATGGGCCTGCATTTCTAGGGCTTTTTCCCGTTTTTTAGACTCTAGTTCCTCAAAATCACTCATAATCAGTTATCAGTTATCAGTTATCAGTTATCAGTTAAAAGGGTTTGGGGGTTGTAGGGTTTTAGGGTATTAGTTGAATTTCCCCATCACCCCACTTCCCCACTTCCCCACTTCCCCACTTCCCCACTTCCCCACTTCCCCACTTCCCATCTCCTGTCTCCCGACTCAAAAAACAGTAAACTTTTCCCCTATTATGTTCTATAGGAATTTTACCGAATCAATATGCTCAAATTATTAGCTTCTCTCCTTCTCTCCTGCTGTGTAGCCTTGGCTGTTTCCCTGTCACCGGCTGCTGCCATGGGAGTCTATGACCTCCCCATTTTAAGCTCTGGAGCGCCCACTTATGTGGTCGATCCCGTTTCGGCCATTAGTGCCGCTAACGAGGGAAAATTAAATAAAGACCTGAAAAATCTCGCCGAAAAAACTGGCCAAGAAGTGAGAATGGTGGTAGTCCGGCGCTTGGATTACGGTCAAAAAATTGACAATTTAGCCGATGATATCCTGAGAGAATGGTATCCTAATCCTGAAGATCGCACTAATCAAACTATCATCGTCCTTGATACTTTAACCAATAAAACTGCTATTCGGGTTGGCGAGGAAGCAAAACCCTTATTAACCGATGCTATTGCTGATAGTATCCTCTCGGAAACTATGGCAGTTCCCCTCAAAGATGGGGGAAAATATAATCAAGCTTTACTCGATGCTAGTCGTCGTCTAACGGCGGTACTTTCTGGAGAAGCGGATCCCGGACCCCCAGAAGTAGCGACAATTAATATCGAAAGTACCTTTACTACCGCAGAAGAAACTGACGATAAAAATGCCACAATTTGGGTGATAGTTTTACTGGTTTTAGCTACAGTAATCCCCATGGTCACCTATTTTTGGTACGCTGGTTTTGGTCGCTAAATTAAATTAATGTTCTGGGACTGATACAGCTAAAATATTCTCAGAGATAGTACAATCCTCAGCCTGCATAGGCAAGATGAAGTAACTTCTAAGTGGGTGGGTGGAATTAAATATAAGATGAACGTAGGTTGGGTTGAAGCATGAAACCCAACGCCCTACAAATAATTGTGCCTACCTACTTAGTAGATTTTAGTTGTATCAGTTCACCCCATTTGCTTAACATTAATAACTAATGTCTAAACTGGTAAATCAATTACAATCCTATTATCGAGAGGAGGAAGGAACTTACTTAATTGAAATTAAACTTAATCAGTTACAGCAAGTCTTTAATTCTCTCGATCCTTCGCCATTTTTAGATAGAGATTTAGACGATAATGCCGAAAATTATATTATTAACTCTGTGGATGAATTTCCCCTCAATACCCCCCTTAAATTAGTCTTTTATCTTCCCAGTACAGAACAAAACACCGCCCGACATCTGTTACCCTCAGCTTTACATAATTATTTTGACTATCGCCAACAGGGAGAACAAAGAAAATTACGCACAATTTGGCGACAGGGACGCATATCTTTGATAATTGGTCTCTCCTTTCTTTTTGTTTGTTTGAGTCTCAGCGAATTAATTGGTCGTTTTGGCAGCGATACATTTATTCACTTCTTAGAAGAAGGACTATTAATTAGTGGTTGGGTGGCCCTCTGGCGACCTTTAGAAATTTTTCTTTACGAATGGTGGCCCGTCAGTCATCAACAAAAGATTTTTGCTAAACTAGCCCACATCCCCATTGAAATTCGTCTATTAGAGGAACCATCCACCCCGGACTCTTTTCGATAGCTCTAATCCTGCCGATGGCTTGTGTTCAAAGTTACAAAGCTTTTATTTGAAGCAGTTTACAATAAAAAAACTCTGTACAAAGCTTATCGGTTTTCAGCTTGGCTATTACTTTCTCCTCAAACTTTTAACCAAGTAGTCAGGCCTAACTTTTTATCAGTCTGGCGATTATTGGCGTTTCATCTCTACCAATCCTGACAAAATTTCATCTAGATAGGAGGACTAATGTTAATCCATGTTGGTTATGAATTTGGCTTTGATACACCCTTACCCGTGGTCATGTTGTTAAAACTTTATCTACACCCCTCAATTTTAGATCAAGTGAGACAATCGGAAAACTTGCGGGTGGAACCGGCAACAAAAATAGAAGAATTTTTAGATAGCTTCGGTAATCGAACCAGTCGTCTAATTTTACCCGCCGGACAGATTCGCATTCACAATGAAGCAGTTATCGAGAATGAATGGAAACCGGATATAGTTAATGGGAATGCCCAAGAAATTCCTCTAGCAGAGTTACCAACCCAAGTTTTTCCCTACCTAATGAGTAGCCGTTATTGTGAAGTGGATTTGCTTTCGGAAATTGCCTGGGAACTTTTCGGACAAACTCCCCCCGGTTGGGCAAGGGTACAAGCGGTTTGTGATTGGGTTCATAGTCACATTCGTTTTGGTTACGAATACGCGCGGGTGACGAAAACCGCCTATGATGTCTATCGGGAAAAAACGGGGGTTTGTCGCGATTTTAATCACCTAGCTTTGACTTTTTGCCGTTGCCTAAATATTCCTGCCCGTTATGCCTCCGGCTATCTCGGAGATATCGGTATTTCTTCCCAACCCCTACCGATGGATTTTAGTGCTTGGTTTGAAGTCTATTTAGACCATCAATGGTACACTTTTGATGCTCGTCATAACACCCCCAGAATCGGGCGGATTTTAATGACTCGCGGCTTAGATGCCGTTGATGCTGCCCTAACAACTTCTTTTGGTCAAGTAAATTTAACAAATTTTAAAGTATGGACGAGCGATGTTTCCCACCTCTATGCTTAATCAGAGTAGGCTGCCCGCGCATCTAAATTTTGTTGAAATGAGGCGAGCGGCAACAGTAATAACACCCCACACCCCACCAACAAGCTTTTTGCCGCAAAACCCAGATAAAAATTACTTTTCTACCTTAACCCGTTGAGTAACGACAACAATCCCATCTCCTTGGATTAAAATCGCCGATAACCAACGATTTTCCGGTGTTGCCGGCGCTTTTACCCGCTTAAATAAACCGCCGGACTGTAATAATTCCAATTCTAGAGGCTTTGTATTAATATAACGCTCAATATCTACTTTCTCATCGATCGCCGTTCCGGCCAATAAATCATCCCCTAAAGGTTCGCGGACAATCACATCAAAATCAAATTCTTCACCCACTTTCACCCTTTCGGGAATTCTCACTTGAACAATGGGGGGATTTTTGCCAGTGCTTAACTCGACTCTCTCGCTTAAAATCTCCTGATAAACCAGTTTATTCCCTTGAAATTGTTGACGAGAACGAATCGTGGCATTCATTTCCACCACTCGTCCCTGCACCTTTCCTGTCCCGGTAATTTTAGTAATTGTATTGGCCGTTAACTTGTCCCCGGAACGACTCCAAGATTCGAGAGTCGTGGTGTATTGTAGATTGTTATAACGTTCCCAAAAATGAGTTAAAGCCTTTTTAGTTTTTTCGTAGGTCAAGCCATCGGAGTTAGTAAATTTCGGACTATAAAACCCCATTAATTGCTTGATATCCCGCTCATTAGCCGCCGTTTCGATTTTGGAGATAAGGGTTTTTAAATTAGCTGGAGCAGTTTCTGGCTTTTCGGCCCGCAAACTGGTGGCAAGGGTAAAAGTTAACCCCAAACCTAACAGCAACGATAGAGAAAAATTGAGGGATTGACGAAAAAATTTATCGGGGATTGTGTTCAAGTTACGCATTAGTGATAGTTTATGTAAGGATCGATCGATAACTATGGTAGATTATTTCATTCTAGGACTGAATTTACCCTCTCTCGAATTATGGCACGCACTCCAACCCGTCTCTTGATTGCCGCTAGTGGTACTGGTGGTCATTTATTTCCCGCTTTGGCCCTGGCCGAGCGCTTGCCGGATTACGAGATTGAATGGTTAGGAGTTCCAGACCGTCTGGAACAGTCCTTAGTTCCAAAAACCTATCCCCTGCACACCATCCCCATTGAGGGATTTCAAACCCGTTTGGGGTTAAAAACTCTCAAGATTCTGTTCAGTCAACTGCGGGCCATTTGGCAAGTGCGTAGTTTAATCAAAAAACGTCAGATAGCGGCAGTTTTTACCACCGGGGGTTATATCGCAGGTCCGACGATTTTAGCGGCTCGTTTAGCCAATATTCCCGTCATCCTACACGAATCTAACTACATACCGGGCAAAGTCACGAAAGTTCTCGGTCGCTGGTGCGATACGGTTGCCCTCGGTTTTCAGGGAACCGCCAGCTATTTACCCGGCACTCGCACCACTTGGGCTAGTACGCCTGTACGAGAGCAGTTTCTCATTCCCCAGTCCCTAGATTTACCGATTCCAGAGACTGCTTTTTTAATTGTCGTTGCCGGTGGTTCTCAAGGGGCCGTAGCTCTTAATCAAATTGTCCGACAAAGCGCTCCCCAATGGTTAGAAAAAGGCATTTATATCGTGCATCTCACGGGAGAAAACGACCCCGAAGCGGATAGTTTGCGCCATTCTAACTATTTTTCCCGGCCTTTTTACGACAATATGGCGGGATTATGGCAAAGAGCTAATCTAGCTATCAGTCGCTCCGGTGCCGGCACTTTAACAGAATTAGCGATCACTTGTACGCCTTCGATTTTAATTCCCTATCCTTTTGCTGCCGAAGACCATCAGTTCTATAATGCCCAAGTTTTCGCTGAAGCTCAAGCCGCTTATCTTTACCGTCAAAATGAGTTAACTGCTCAGTTTTTAGGCGAATTAGTCCTGGATTTATGGTCTAACCCCGAAAAATTGGCCGCCATGGCCCAACAAGCTTCTCATCTAGCCATTAGTGACAGTGCCGATTTATTAGCCGATTTGTTGAGAAGAAAGAGTCACAAAGATAGTTTTTGAAACAAATCAGCCACCGGAAAAGTGAACCCTGGAACCACATCTTCCCCCTCCAGAAAATCTCCTGATGTTAATAATCCCTGCGGTTCGTACCCGCAACGATAAACTAAAACATAGTGTTGACCTGGACTGATAACCCAGAGCAAACGAGTCCCATTGGCAAAATATTCGGCAATTTTGTCCTCGATTTCTGCCACTGTATTCCCTGGAGAGAGAATTTCTACCACTAAATCGGGTCCACCTTCTAAAAAACCCGTCGGTAATTCTTCCAATCCTTGCAGACGTTCCTTGGCAAAAAAGGCTATATCGGGAGAACGTTTATTGCCATTTTTCATAGTAAAAGCAGTGCTGGAGTCCAATAATACCCCTAGTTTTCGAGATGTTACTAAAGCGAATAAAGCAGCGCTTAAAATAATGGCAATATAACCGTGTAAAGCCCCAGAATTTCCCAGATTAATTAACTCTCCCTTGACCAATTCGTAACGATTACCATCGTCAGGTAACGCCATAAATTCTGCATCAGTCCATACTTTTGTCTCTGGAGTTTTCATCACAGTAGTTTCTCGAACAGACATAATTTATCCTCGGTAAAGATTCACAAGTAAAACCCTTAAAGAATTTCCTGTAACATCCGATTGGCCTGGGAAGCGTAACCACCACCAAATAAATTAAAGTGGTTGAGAATATGGTAGAGATTGTAAAGAGTTTTGCGCTTTTGATAACCGGCATCGAGGGGGAAAACATCGTTATAACCCCGATAAAAAGCCGCCGGAAAACCGCCAAAAAGTTCCGTCATGGCTAAATCTACCTCCCGGTCTCCCCAATAGGTGGCAGGGTCTAAAATTACTGGTTCCCCATCGACGGTAATTGCCGCATTTCCCGACCACAAATCACCGTGGACGAGGGAGGGATGGGGTTGATGCTGACTCAAAATCTCGCTAATAGCGGGAATAACTTGATCCTCGTCGGGAAAATTGCCGCCTCGCTCCTTCGCAAGTCTTAATTGATAGCCAATACGCTGATGAGCGAAAAAATCCGCCCAATTGTTACTAATGGTATTAATCTGGGGAGTAGAACCAATGGTATTATTACAATGCCAACCAAAGCGATCGGATAGGGAAACTTGATGTAAATGAGCTAAATTTTGCCCCATTTTTTCCCAGCTTTGACTATTGCCACCGCCGAATTCTAGCCACTCTAGCACTAAATAACTAGATTTCTCGGCAATTCCCCAACAAATTGGCTCCGGAACCCTGATAGTCTTGGTAGCGTGAATTTGCTTTAATCCTAAAGCTTCGGCGGCAAACATGGCCTCTTGGTTCGCTTGGTTAATCTTAACGAAATAAATTAAACCATTGCCACTGACCGCATAACCCTGATTGATGCAGCCACCACTAACGGGATGACTTTTCTCAATTTCAAAAGGTTTTTCCGTGGTTTGGGCAATATGTCGGGCAATTTGAGTCCACATAGGTTATCAGAATTCAGGAGTCAGGAGTCGGGAATCAGGTGTTAGGGTGTTAGGGTGTTAGGGTGTTAGGGTTTTGGTTGAAATTTCCCCATTTCCCCATTTCCCCATTCCCTGTTTACTGAATTGGTCTTACCACAACCACACCGTAAGCGTGGGGATTTAAATACTCTTGACAGGCATTTTGAATATCCTCTAAAGTGAGGGCTTCAATGTGTTGGGGATAACAAAAAGCCGGTTGTAAATCACCGATCTGAGTATGATAATAACCGTAAAGGTTGGCTCGATCGCTCGGTCTTTCATTGCTAAAAATAAACCGATTGGCCACTTGGGTTTTGACTCGTTCCAGTTCAGAAACTGTCACAGCTTCCTGTTGAATTTGTCCAATCTGTGCTACTATCTCCCGTTCCACTTGCTCGATATTTTCCGAGGCTAATTGGGCCGACACGGAAAACACTCCTTGCACTGCTTGGGACATATTACTGGCAGTTATTTGGGAAACTAAGGCCTTTTCTTGGCGCAGAGATTGAAATAATCGCGATACCTTGCCCTGACCCAGAATAGCCGCTAAAACATCGAGAGGATAGGTTTTTTCTAAGTCTCTCAACCCCGGCACTTTCCAAAATAGGATTAAGCGGGCCTGCTGCAAATTTTCATCCTCGTATTCTTGACGGATAATCTCTTTAAAGGGAGCTTCGGGCTGTAGATGGGCGATAGGATGGGAAATAAGCCCAGAATTGCCCTTACTGCCTAAAGTATCTAGAGAATCCCTCACAATAGCCATTAAATCATCTACAGGCAAATTACCCACCACTGCCACCGTCATCCATTCGGGACGATACCAAGTCTGATGAAAATCGCGCATTTGTTGAGGAGTAAGATTTTCAATCACTGCCGTCGGACCCAACACCGGACGACGATAGGGTAAAACTTGAAAACAAGTCTCCATGGTGCGATAAAAAGTGCGCCGACGGGGATTATCCTGAGAACGACGAATTTCTTCTAAAATAACCTGTCTTTCCCGCTCAAAAGCCTCATCAGGGATTAAAGCTTCTAAAACCACTTCTAGCTGCAGCGGGGCCAGATGGGCGAAGTCCTGCGGGGCAGTGGTAATGTAATAATGGGTGTATTCTTGGCTAGTAGCGGCATTAGTCACCGCTCCCCTCGATTCGATCGCCCGTTCAAATTCACCACTGTCTAAGTTACGGGTTCCCTTAAAAACCATGTGTTCGAGAAAATGAGCCATCCCATTGATCTGATCCGATTCTAAGGCCGAGCCGACCTGCAGCCAGACATTGAGATTAACCGCTTCTACCGGTTGACTTTCGGCAATAATCGTTAAACCATTGGCAAGACGGTGCAGAATCGGAGTGTTAAGTGTGGCAGGTTTCCCTAGGATAGCCGTCATTCTTTATTAGTCCTCGGTGATCACTCTGGCAAAAATTGTCACTTTTCCCTATTGTAGTCCCAGACTTTCACGGAGCCAACAAGATCAGGTGTTGGCCAGCAATTCCAAATTCAGAATGTAGCAAATGATACGGAACCTCAAACACTTTTGCCCTGTACATCCCAATCCAACATCAAGAAGAATTAACAAGAGCCCTAGGGATGGCATCATCGAGCATAAAGTCTAAAAGGGGAGCATCTCACCTTTGTAACCCCTAAATCAGGTTTTGGTGGTGATTCGGTAGAGGAGGTTTTATCGGACAGAATTGGTTATGTTTTTGTGGAGATTAATGCTGAGATGTCTGAGGGTAAGGTGTTGGGTTTTTTGGAAAAAGTCAATAAAACTAAGTTAAGTCTTTTGACATTGCTTTCTCTGGATGATTTACCAGCATATCTGGAAAAAACTAGCTCTGAAAAGAACCACCAATAGATTTAAAACATTATCTCGAAAAGGATTTTCTATTCATGATTGAAATCGGAATTTCTTTCTTCGATTTTTTCATGCAGTTTCATTGAGTGATTTAGCTTGTCATATGAGTTATGTTAATTATTACAAGCCCAGTCCATACCAAACACTAAAACTATGAAAAGCCAAAACAAAACTTTTTTCGGAATCGCCCTCGCAACTTCAGCGATCGCTCTCGCCAATCCCGCCCACGCCGCCTCCTTTCAAGGTCTCGGTGACCTCCCCGGCGGGACTTTCCAGGGTTCTGCTTTAGGGGTATCGGGCGATGGCTCTGTCGTCGTCGGTTCCGGCAATTCCGCGAACGGGTTGGAGGCGTTCCGCTGGACTCAAGCAGGGGGGATCGTCGGTCTCGGTGACCTCCCCGGTGGGATTTTCCAAAGCATAGCTAACGGGGTATCGGGCGATGGCTCCGTCGTCGTCGGTTACAGCCATTCCGCGAGCAATTTCCAGGCGTTCCGCTGGACTCAAGCAGGGGGGATCGTCGGTCTTGGTGGGGTTTCTCAGAGCAGTGCTCAAGCGGTATCGGGCGATGGCTCCGTCGTCGTCGGTATCACCTTCCCCGCGACAGGGAATGAGGCGTTCCGCTGGACCCAAGCAGGGGGGATCGTTGGTCTCGGTGACCTCCCCGGCGGGGGTTTCGGTAGCGGTGCTTACGGGATATCGAGCGATGGCTCTATCGTCGTCGGTTACGGCACTTCCGCGAGCGGAATTGAGGCGTTCCGCTGGACTCAAGCAGGAGGGATCGTCAGTCTCGGTGACCTCCCCGGCGGGAGTGTCGATACCTATGCTAGCGGGGTATCGGACGATGGCTCCGTCGTCATCGGTTTCGGCAACTCTGCGAACGGGTACGAAGCGTTCCGCTGGACTCAAGCAGGGGGGATAAGAAGTCTTAAAGATCTTCTCACCACCGATTTCGGATTGAATCTGACGGGATGGCAACTATCGCGCGCGCAGGGGATTTCCGCCGATGGGCTGACGATCGTTGGGTACGGCACGAATCCTAACGGTCAGACCGAAGGCTGGATCGCCCGCCTAGGCGCGACCTCTACCAGCACCCCCGAACCTTCCGCCGTTTTTGCGATCGGTTTAGTTTCCCTGCTGGGACTGGCAACAAGATACAAGAAACGCTGATTCGGTATGCGATGGGGATTTCTGACGAAAATCCCCGTGCCTACCCGAGAAAAAATTTTGTTCTTCTTGAATAGCTAAGAAGCCTTGCGATCGAGACGCATAGAGTAAAGTCCGTATCGACTAGATGAACGTATCGATTAAGTAACACTTTTGCCCCACGAAGATCGTATTCTCTCAAACCCCACTTATTTCAAACATCAAAAACCATGAAAAACCAAAACAAAACTCTCTTCGGAATCGCCCTCGTGACTTCAGCGATCGCTCTCGCCAATCCCGCCCATGCCGCCTCCTTTCAAGGTCTCGGCGACCTCCCCGGCGGGGGTTTCTCTAGCCGAGCTTACGGGGTATCGAGCGATGGCTCCGTCGTTATCGGTTACGGCTATTCCGCAAGCAGCGCAAACGAGGCGTTCCGTTGGACGGACTCAGGTGGGATGATCGGTCTCGGTGATCTCCCCGGAGGGAATTCTGGTAGCCTTGCTTACGGGGTATCGAGCGATGGCTCTGTCATCGTCGGTTCCAGCAATTCCGCGAGCGGGTTGGAGGCGTTCCGCTGGACTCAAGCAGGGGGGATCGTCGGTCTCGGTGACCTCCCCGGTGGGGCTTTCGCGAGTGTTGCTTTTGGGGTATCGGGCGATGGCTCCATCGTCGTCGGTTTGGGCAATGTCGTGACCGGACAAGAGGCGTTCCTCTGGACAGCATCAGGAGGGATAGTTGGTCTCGGTGACCTCCCCGGTGGGTATATCTCTAGCGCTGCTTACGGGATATCGGGTGATGGCTCCGTCGTCGTCGGTTACGGTAGTTCGGCGAGCGGGTATGAGGCGTTCCGCTGGACAAGTGCTGGGGGAATGGTGGGTCTCGGCGATCTCCCCGGCGGGATTTTCGCTAGCTTTGCCAACGGAGTATCGGGCGATGGCTCCGCCATCGTCGGTTACAGCTTTACCGCGAGTGGGCAAGAGGCGTTCCGTTGGACGAGTTCTGGGGGAATGGTGGGTCTCGGCGACCTTCCCGGCGGAAATTTCAGTAGCTTTGCTAACGGGGTATCGGGCGATGGCTCCGTCGTCGTCGGTTTAGGCAGTTCCGGGAGCGGGAACGAGGCGTTCCGCTGGACTCCATCCGGGGGGATGAGGAGTCTTCAGGACATTCTCATCACCGATTTCGGATTGAATCTGACGGGATGGCAGTTATCTATAGCGCAGGGAATCTCCACCGATGGGCTGACGATCGTAGGGGTCGGCACGAATCCTAGCGGTCAGACCGAAGGCTGGATCGCCCGACTTGATTCTTCAACTAACCCACCACAGACTGTCCCTGAACCTTCTAATATCTTTGGTTTAGGTTTACTCGGACTAGGTTTAGCCGCAATAAAAGTAAAAGGTATCCTATCAAAAAAAGCAAAGTCACCAACAGATAACCCCCAAGAACCAGACAGCTAACTGCGATTAATTGCAGTAGGATAAATTAATTTATCCTACTGCATAATCGGTCAATTGACGAAGTACAGGAGGATGAAAGCCAATGACAATATCTTTTTTAGGAACACCTAGTTTAACTAAGTCTTCAGCAATATCTTGTTCTGTCATATTCCATTGAATCCAAATTTTATCAGACTTGAGGTCAATATGAATGAGACAATAATGTACATATTTTTCGCCTTCCCACCCAAAAGTAACGACCTGATAATGTTCTTTTTGTTCATCAAAAATAGCTTGAATCTCCAAATCATTACCAGTGGGTTTATATTGAGTATATTCCGAGAGAATACTTTTGACTAATTGACGATATTTTGCTAACTTATCCATGTTAAGATTACCTCCTGACTTGGCGAAAAAATGATTAATTTTAAAATGGTTTTCTCTCATCATCAATTGGGTAAAATCTAAAGAGAAAAAAGTGTCGTAAGTAAAACTAGGAATAGCTAAAAATAAGACTCTATTTGGGTCTTTTCTCTTTAAAACCGCCCGATAGTTAATAAATTGTCCTAAAGCAGTATGAAATTCTGAGATCGCTGAAGAACCCTCTTAAAAACTTTTAATTTCTACGGAAATCTTTTGATGATCTTTAGTCGCAGCAATCAGCTTTTCTGCGCCTAAATCGACAGCCATATTCACCCCTCCAAAACTTATCGTATAAGGGTCATGAGTAATTAACCAATTATCTTTGATCAAAGCATTTTTGGCTGCTTGATAAACTAAATCTTTAGCCAATTTTACCTTTCTCCTGATTTGATAGGTTATCTTTCCCTGTTTTGAGGTGCGGCTTGAGCAATAAGGACAACTAATTTTCTCTGAACTATAGTACTGAGTAGCATCTAGGGCGACGAGTAAGTTGCCATCCAACGCCTCAAACCCCCTCAAATAGCCTTGGTCTTTCAGCCCTTGATCAATCCATCTGAACCAGGGAAAAAGATGCTTTGCGGCTATTCCATCGAGGATGTTCCGCGTCTGCTCTACTGTCGGGATATTGACCAAACCAAACAGACTTTGAGCATTATCTCGTCCACAATAACTATTAAGTTGACGCTGATCTTCTAGAAATGATTCATTCTGGCGAAAAAAGGCGGCGAATGCCCCTAATATTGCGTCTTTCAGACTGTAGCGGGTAGCATTGCTGGCACTTCGAGGCTCAGTTATCCCAGGGATAACTACCTGGAAATAGCTCAGCATCCCCATAAAACCCAGTTGTTTGACTTCCATTCCCCCGAAACCCACTGTTCAAACCCTTCACTCCATTTTGAAAGGCAAGAGTAAGACTGGTTCTGTATTCTGTGCTACCGTTTGAATTGGGAATTGCTGGGTTTTGGCAGGCTTTTTGGCTGTGATCGGTAAACAGTAACCTGAAAACTCAAATCTGATCACTGAATCTCCCCTCTTGCCTCTGAGAAAAAAAAATGCTATGATGAAAACAAATCAGGCTTCTACGTTGGTGACTGCCTTTCAAGTTTTTTGATCTATGCTTGATTGTGATAAGGGAGCAAATAACCAATCCGTGTGGTAGTAAACCGAGCTTGTACTCGGAAACAGAAATGCGGAATATAAGTTCCCACCTGGTTAACCCAGGTCATAAACTTAGGTAAAACGGCGTAGCGGTCTTTTCAAGTTTTTCGAGCATATATAGTCCAAATTCTGAGCATAAGCACTGTAAGCTGTACTGAATTTGAACTGCGTATTGGAAATTTTAGTACAAATGCTCAAACTACCTCTCCCTGCTCCCCTGCAATCTTAACGAGTAATTTAGATAGTCAACAGCTTAAGTAGGGAGGCACAATTATTTGTAGGATGGGTTAGCGGTAGCGTAACATGAGCAGGCGTTGGGTTTCATGCTTCAACCCAACCTACGTTCTGTTGACTCTTGCAAGAGTGCAAGAGTGCCTCATCTCAACAAGCAATTTAAATGCGCGGGCAGCTTATCTATATTTTTTTCTAGGTTAAAGACTACTGTTTTCGGTAACGCTTGTCACCGCTAAATTGTGACAATCCGGACTACACTAGGGAAAAATTTATGAATTATTGTTAAGCAATGACTGAAAAACAGCCAAGAGTTGTTATCATCGGCGGCGGATTTGCGGGTTTATACACGGCCAAAGCCCTAAAAAACGCCCCCGTTCATGTTACCCTCATCGATAAGCGAAATTTCCATCTTTTTCAGCCCCTCCTCTATCAAGTCGCTACTGGGGCGCTGTCTCCGGCCGATATCTCCTCACCTTTGCGCTTAATCCTACGGGGTCATGACAATACAGATATTCTCCTCGATCATGCCATAGATATAGATCCAGTTAAGGGAGAAGTGATCTTGGAAGATCACCCGCCGATCGCCTACGATCAATTAGTTATTGCCACGGGAGTCAGTCATCACTATTTTGGCAATGATCAATGGCAGCCCTACGCTCCAGGGTTAAAAACCATTGAAGACGCAGTAGAAATGCGTCGTCGCATCTATCTCGCTTTTGAGAAGGCCGAGAAAGAAATTGATGCCGAAAAGCGGCAAGCTTTATTAACTTTTGTTATTGTCGGTGGCGGACCGACGGGGGTAGAATTAGCAGGAGCGATCGCAGAAATTGCCCACGGTGCGCTTAGGTCTGATTTCCACCAGATTAACCCCACAGAAGCGAAAATTTTGCTTTTAGAAGGGATGGATCGAGTATTACCCCCATATTCACCCGATTTATCCGCTAAAGCTGCCGCTTCTCTCACAAAATTAGGGGTGACAGTGCAAACTAACAGCATCGTTACCAATATTGTGGAAGGTTGTGTCACCGTCCGTCAGGGAGAAAAAACCACAGAAATCGCTGCCGAGACAATTTTATGGGCAGCGGGGGTAAAAGCATCGAGAATGGGGCGAATTTTGGCCGAAAGAACCGGGGTAAATCTCGATCGCGTCGGCCGGGTAATCGTCGAACCCGATTTAAGTATCGCCGGTTATGGCAATATTTTTGTGATCGGGGATCTGGCTAATTTTGCCCATCAGGGAGATAAACCTTTACCCGGAATTGCCCCCGTGGCCATGCAGGAGGGCGAATATCTGGCGAATTTATTAATTTCTCGCCTAAAAGGGCAAAGTATTAAACCTTTTCATTATATCGATCGAGGTAGTCTGGCAGTGATCGGCCAAAATGCGGCCGTGGTTGATTTGGGATTTGTCAAGTTTTCTGGGTTCATCGCTTGGTTAGTCTGGGTTTGGGCCCATATTTACTATCTGATCGAATTTGATAATAAATTAGTGGTGATGGTGCAATGGGGTTGGAATTATTTTACCCGCGGTCGTGGCGCTCGTTTGATTACGGGAGAGGGGCAGAATTTAGCCTCGGGACAATTGCCGCAAAATAACAGCCAAAATAATAATAATCTCGCCGTTTCTAACCAGACGGAAACTCTCTCTCCACCGATTGTGAAAGTCTGAAAAAAATAGCCGTGATTATCTAGTTATCAGTTAGCCGGTAAGAACAATCGATCATGAAAATAGAACATCCTAACAGTCTGGAAATTACCCCAGAGGAAAGCCAAGAATTAGAATATTTACGAGTTACAATTGAACGAGCGATCAAAGATGGTGTAATCACAAGAATAGAATTTGAATCGATTAAAACTATCATGTTTTCTAATAAGAAAAATAATCCCGACCAAATCCTCCGGCAAGTGACACTCTATCGCCATTTAGTCGTTGAAAAAATGAATAATGGCGAACTAATTTTTGAATCTCCTCAATAGGGCGAAATTACTTTTTTAGCTATTTAGTACAAATGCTCAAACTTCCTCTCCCTTCTTCCCACTCCCCACTATCCTATACCTTTTAAACGGGATTTAGTAAGTAGCTAGACACAATTAATTAGGGTTTGCGGCAAAAAGTACGGGCGAAGCATTCGGATAGAAAATCTCCGGTTTCACCGATAGGTTATTGCCCGAATGCTTCGCCCCTACAGGACTCGGGCTGATGAAGACGCAAGGTTTTTAACGACGATTCTCTCAAAATCTTGCACCTGTTTCGCGAGAAAAGCCATAAAACCCTTACCTTGCCTACATTTCACATTTATTCAGCAAGCCCTAATTATACATATCTAACCACCTCTTGCCTTTTGCCTCCGGCCTTTGTTAGCTTATTCTTTTTTGTCGCTACCCGGAAAAGCTCGACCTTGAATATTTTCTAAAGCTGAAACTGCCGCTCGGGAACCGGCGATAATATCCCGTTCTTCTCCCCCTAAATATAAGCGGCCAAAACTGCCCACGGAAGTAACGTGTAGGATATTAATTAAAGCAGCTTTTTCGGCCTGATTAGCGGCTAGGGAAGCGTAGGCAGCTGGTTGCACTTCTAAAACGTACAAAGTCTGTCCCGCCATTAACATCATACCCCGAGAACTACGGTTAATTAATTGGGCTTGGTAAGCGTCAATGTTGCGAATAATTTGGCTAGAGACAATTTGCGGTTTCAGACAATCGCGCTGACTAACGCCTAAATACTGCAAAATTGCCTGACCGGCCGCCCTCACCTCTCCCTGACTGCTAGAATGGAGTTCTAGCAGTCCATAGAGTCGTTCTACGAATAGAACCCCCGGACGAACCACGGCGGATTTGAGGGCAATATCGGTGATGCGATTAATCTCGATGCCGGGGGAAATTTCAATCCAGAGGGAAGCATCCCCGGGTAAGGGTAAAAATCCTTGGGCGACTGTACCGATGTAAGCGGCGTGTTGAAGCTGTAAATTGTCAAGATAAACGTAACTGCGAAGTTCTACACCCAAGCTAATTTCTCCCTCTTTCTGTCCTCTAGCAAATCCCCATGCAAACCCCGGAGCGACGATTAATCTATCCTTAATTAGGGCTTAGGCATTATCATCTTTAACTATAGTATAGAATCGGCTGCCCTTAAATTTGCCTGGGGGAAGCGGTAAAAAAACTATAATTATGGGGACAAACTGAGGGACAACCAGCATGACGATTCTTTTAGGGGGAGATATCGGGGGAACTAAAACAATCCTGCGTTTAGTGGATTGCCAAAACTCACCAGATAGTCCCCAACCCCTGCTAACTACTCTCGATCAAGAAATTTATCCTAGTGAACAATACCCCGATCTGGTGCCGATCGTCCAGCAGTTTTTGGCCCGACAGGCTACTATTCCCCCAGTGGCAAAAGCTTGTTTCGGTATTGCCGGTCCTGTGGTTAACAATAGTTCCGAATTGACTAATTTAAGTTGGTCCCTCACTGGCGATCGCATAAGCCAGGAGCTGCAGATTGAGCGAGTAAAATTAATTAATGATTTTGCGGCGATCGGTTATGGGGTGTTAGGATTAGCCCCAGAGGAGCTGCACAATCTACAGTCGGCCCCAGCAGTACCAGAGGCCCCGATTGCGGTTATTGGTGCGGGAACGGGGTTAGGAGAGGGTTTTTTGATTCCTATCTCGAAGGGTAAATATCGGGTGTTTGCTAGTGAGGGTTCCCATGCCGATTTTGCCCCTCGATCGAGTTTAGAATATCAACTATTAAATTATCTCTTGGAACTCTATAATATCGAGCGCCTTTCGGTGGAGCGAGTGGTTTCCGGCCCTGGAATCACTTCTATCTATCGATTTCTCCACGATAATAACTATAGTCAGTCCTCGCCAGCCATGGCGGAAATTTACCGCACTTGGCTAGAAGAAATGGGTAAACCGCAAAAAACCGTCGATTTAGCGGCTAAAATTGCCAGTTTTGCCCAAGATGACGCGGATTATCTCTGTTATCAAACCATGAAAATCTTTGTCGAGGCCTACGGTGCGGAAGCGGGCAATTTAGCCCTCAAGTTGCTTCCCTACGGAGGATTATACATCGCGGGAGGGATTGCGGCCAAAAATCTTCCCCTAATGACCGAGGGTAGCTTTATGAAGGCTTTTCGGGCTAAAGGTCGGATGAGGGAGCTATTAAGCAATATTCCCGTTCATATCGTCCTTAATGCCCAAGTGGGACTAATGGGGGCAGTTTCCTGCGCTAGTCAGCTATGAGGGAGGGTTGACTGGATTTTACCAACAGCAGCAGCGATCGAGGTAAGCGATCAAAAAAATGTTCTCCATGACGGTTTTCCTGCCCTTGGCTGTGCTTGGGGGGGCTTAGATGTTATTTTTGGGGTTTATCGACAAAAGCGGCTAGAAAGCCGAAAAAATGCCGATCAACAGCTAGAAAAAGTCCTGCTGTCCTGTCAGGAAAAAATGTTAAATTGCGACCGGGCCAGTTTTGCCGACAAACTGCACTGGTGCGGTGATGGAAAATAGCCTAGGGTAGTTAGTTGCTCTGGCTGGGGGGTCAATGCTATGATTAGGGAGACTTTTGCGGGTATAGTTCAGTGGTAGAACGTCACCTTCCCAAGGTGAATGTCGCGCGTTCGAGTCGCGTTACCCGCTTCTGACGACAATTGATTTGACATACCCCACGCCGTAAACGGACGTGGATTCTTCTAGCATCACTGCTGTGAATTTATGGCTCAACGAGTCCACTTGAATTAGATTCCTGGCGAAATCCCACCTCTGGGTGGTTCTCTCCTCAGACTTTCGCGACCTTACAGAAGCCTGTTCTCGGGGGACCCTACGATACAGTTCAAAACCTCTAAAATAATTGGTTTCTTTGGTACTTGGTGCTGAGAATTTTTACCTATAGGAGCATTCCCCTATAGAACCCCATAACTCTAGTTTTCCAGGTGCGTTCATCGGTTGATGACTGGGTTTTTTAAGCGGTTGCTTACCCGGCCCCCTATTCTTAGTATCATACATCAGATCAAGTCGCCCTAAAAGGGCGAGGCTTTAAACCCAATTTTTTGGTAATATATCAATTAACTGGCAAGATGGGCTTGGTCAAGTTAACCCCTTTGGCTGTTAACCGTCCCATCAAGCTGCTCTAGGGCAAAGATAATGCTATCGCTACCATGAAACTAATTATCGGGGGACGTTACCAAGTTATTAAACCTCTAAGTCAAGGGGCTTTCGGTCAAACTTTTTTAGCCCAAGATAACTATCGCCCCGGCCGTCCTCAATGTGTGGTCAAACAGTTAATCCCCCAAGTGGTTAACGAAATTACTATAGGATTATTTGAGAGTGAGGCCAGAGCTTTAGAAAAACTCGGCCATCATCCTCAAATACCGCAATTTTTCGCCAGTTTTCAGGAAAAGAAGTCTTTTTATCTCGTTCAAGAATTTATCGATGGTCACGATCTTAGTCAGGAAATCTCTAAGGGTAAGCGTTTAGAAGAGAGTCAGGTAATTCAGTTATTAAAGGATATCTTGGAAGTTCTCGCTTTTGTCCATCAAAATAACATTATTCACCGAGATATTAAACCCGATAATATTATCCGTCGCCAAGAGGGCAAGCTAGTTTTAATCGACTTTGGCGGAGTCAAACAAGTGGGGACTCAATGGCTAAAAGCAAAACAGAGCAGTGTTTCCATTGGGATTGGTACCCCTGGTTATATGCCTAGTGAACAGGCGCAAAATAAACCGCGATTGTCTAGCGATGTCTATGCCGTGGGAATCATCGCTATTCAAGCCTTAACCGGTCTCAAACCGATGCAATTTCCCGAAGATGCCGAAACCGGAGAAATCGCTTGGCGCAATCATGCCGATGTTAGAGATGATCTAGCAGTTATTATCGATAAAATGACCCGTTATGACTGGCGCCAACGCTTTCCCTCGGCAGCAGAAGTTTTAGATGCCATAAAAGATTTAAGGCAATTGCGTCAACAACAAGCTTTAGTGCGGGAAATTTCAGCAGAGGATTGGTTTTATCGCGGTAACGCGCATCTCGATTTGGGGGAGAATCGCGAAGCAGTTCAATTGTATCAGCAGTCCCTGCGGAAAAAGCCCAATTTTGTCAATGCTTGGTATAATCGCGGTCTGGCCTTGCAACGATTAGGGCGTTTTCCTGAAGCTTTAGGGTCTTTTAATCAGGTAATTCAATTAGAGACTAATAATGCTCGGGCTTGGTTTTATCGCGGCATCGCTTTAGCTAATTTACGACAAATCAGCGCCGCAATCGCATCTTTGGATAAGGCGATTCAACTGCAGCCAGATTATCTGGAAGCATGGCATTACAAAGGCATGATTTTCTGTCGGATGCAACGTTATGCCGAAGGTCTAGCGGCTTATAATCAGGCCCTGGCCATTAAATCCGATGCTAATGTTTGGTTTAGCAAAGGCGAAGCTTTACGGGAATTAGAACGACTCAGTGAAGCGGTCGCCGCTTATAATAAGGCTTTACAGTTACAATCCCAAAAGGCTGAGGCATGGTATCAACGGGGTTGTTGTCTCTACAAGTTAAAATGTTTCTCGGAAGCAGTGGTTTCCTTTAACCAAACCCTACAACTAGAGCCTAGCCATCAATTTGCTCTCCAACAACGAAATTTAGCCCTTAATCACCTGAAATTGTAGGCAGCAAGCCAGCTTTTTGGCGATTAATCCTGTTCCTCTAGCCCTTAGTGTGGGAAGTGGGGGGAAAGATTTTGACTCTTATTCAGATAAAATGGGCATACTAATATTATTGACAAGATGGGCGAAATTTGGATGTCTTCTCTTGAAACAATAGCAATCAACCAAAGATTTGAATATTTATTATCGGTCTTGTCAGCAGAGCGATTTCTCAAAAAACAGGGAATTGGCAATGAAGTTCCTTTTTTTATCTGTCCTTACCCACCTCAAGACAGTGTTGAAATGGAACGTCTGCAAAAGCAACTGGTTAGTCAGTTGCATCAAAAAGGGATTCGCATATTAGAGATCAATCTTTATGATCTCTGTCTTGAATTATTGAGGGAACGGCAGATATTTGAGCAAATTCTCGATATAGAATCCTCCATATCTAAAGGGGAACTGAAAGAGCTTTTACAAAATGTGTTAGATTCGGAGAGTCATTTAATTCCAGCCCTAGGCGAAAAAATTGCCGAAAATCCGTTTGATATCTTGTTTTTATGGGGCGTTGGTCAAATTTTTCCCTATATTCGTTCCCATAATGTTCTTAATAACCTCCAAACCACGAACAACAACCAACCGACGGTAATGTTTTTTCCGGGGGCCTACACCTATTCCCTAGAGTCGGGAGCCTCTCTCAATTTATTTGGACTCTTACGAGATGACAAATATTATCGAGCTTTTAACATTTACGAGTACCAAGTTTAAGGGAGAACTAATTATGCAGTTAAGTAGAATTTTTGAGAAACAAGTTAGTCGTCCTATGGAAGGGGTAATCAAAGCGGATGCCAATGATGAGGCGAGTCTGCACGTTGAACTAGAAGAATATGTGCTTACCTGCGAGGTTGAAAAACGCCTAGAGGAGTTTTTGTCAGCTTATAACAATTATACAGGAGTTAATGGGGTTTGGATATCGGGATTTTTTGGCTCTGGTAAGTCCCATTTATTAAAAATATTGGCCCTGTTGTTAGAGGATCGCAGGCTCGAAAATAGCCAAGCAATTGAAAAATTTTTACCCAAATGTCGGAACAATGAAATTCTTAAAAGAGACTTGAGGAAAGCTGTTGCTATTCCTGCTCAAAGTATTTTATTTAATATCGATCAAAAGGCGGATGTCACCAGTAAAACAGAATTTGATGCTTTATTATCGGTTTTTAGCAAGGTTTTCAATGAAGCGCGGGGTTATTATGGAAAACAGGGCTATATTGCTCAGTTTGAAAAAGAATTAGATGAGCGGGGGTTATATACTGCTTTTAAAACTGAGTATGAATCCGTTGCTGGTAAACCCTGGGAAAGGGGACGGGAACAAGTCATTTTAGAAAGAAAAAATATTGCGATCGCCTATGGAAAAGTGACCGGTGCATCGGTGGAAAATTCCACCAATATTCTCGATTTATATCGTCAGGATTATAAACTTTCCATTGATGATTTTTCCCAAGAGGTAAAAGCATTTATTGAACAGAAAACCTCTAATTTTAGACTAAACTTTTTTGTGGATGAGGTGGGACAATACATTGCGGATAATGTTAAATTAATGACCAATTTACAAACCATTGCCGAGAGTTTAGCAACAAAATGTCAGGGACGTTCTTGGGTGATTGTCACCGCTCAGGAAGATATGGAAACGGTATTAGGAGAAATGGGAAATCATCGAACTAAGGATTTTTCTAAAATTCAAGATCGTTTTGCTAATCGCATGAAATTAACCAGCCGGGATGTGGCGGAAGTTATTCAGAAACGTCTGCTGACAAAAAATGAGGATGGTGTTAGAATACTCGGGCAGATTTATGAGCAACAACGGCATAATTTACCTACCTTATTTCGCTTTTCCGATGGCTCAAGGGATTTCCGTAATTTCCAAGATAGAAACCATTTTATCGATTGTTATCCTTTTATTCCCTATCAGTTTACCCTTTTCCAGTCTGCTATTAGAGGATTATCTATACATAGTGCTTTTGAAGGAAAACATAGTTCGGTAGGGGAACGCTCAATGTTGGCGGTTTTCCGTAAGGTGGTAATAGCAATTGAGGGGCAAGAAATTGGTCATCTAGCTACATTTGATTTAATGTTTCAAGGAATTCGATCAACGTTGAAATCTAATATTCAGAGTGGTATTACTTTAGCAGAAGATAATCTTAATAATTCTTTTGCCGTGCGTCTTCTCAAGGCATTATTTCTAGTTAAATATGTAGAGGGATTTAAGGCTAATTTACAGAATTTATCCATCCTGATGTTAGAAGAGTTTGAACAGGATATTTCCCACCTACAAAATCGAGTTCAGGAAGGGTTAAACCTGCTTGAACATCAAACCTACATTCAGAGAACGGGGGACTTGTATGAGTATTTAACGGACAAGGAAAAAGACATTGAGCAGGAGATTAAAAATACAGAATTAGAAGATAATAGGATTTTAGATGCCTTAAATAATTTAATTTTTGAGGAGATTCTCAAAACCGCAAAAATTCGCAATCAAGAGGGGACACAAGATTATCAATTCTCCCGTAAGATTGATGGAATACTTTATAAACGAGAATACGAGTTAAGTATTCAAATCATCACTCCTTTTTTCTGGCAACATGAGCAAGAAAAAGCCCTACAGATGGAGAATATGGGACGGGATGAGTTATTAGTTATTATCCCTTCTGATCAGCTTTTAATGAAAGATTTAACCATGTATAAAAGAACAGAAAAGTATGTTCAACAGAATATATCTGTCACTCATCAGGAAGAAGTTAAAAGTATTTTGAATCAAAAAAATCAAAGCAATCAACAAAATTACGAAAAGATTAAAAACAGGCTGAAAAGTTTATTAGGACAGGCTAAGTTATTTGTATCGGGAAGGGAGTTAGAGATTAGCAGTAGTGATGCTCAAAGTAGAATTATTTTAGGGTTTCAGAAATTAATTGCCGAGGTGTATCATAACTTTCAAATGTTAGGGGGAGTGACTTATAAAGTCGAACAATTTAAGCACTTTTTAGAACCGTCTCAAGAGGGTTTATTTAGTAATGATGTCAAAGATTTAAGTGAACCAGAAAAAGAGGTTTTTAACTTTACTCAAAAGGATAAAGAAAAGGGGTTAAGGACATCTATGAAGTCTCTAACCGATAATTTTCAACGTAAACCCTATGGGTGGAGTGAGGGGGCGATTTTATGTATGGTTGCCAAACTGTGCGCCAAAGGTAAGCTAAAAGTGGAAAGAGAGGGCAATTTGTTAGAAGGAGGGGCATTAGTTGAGGCTATTTGTAAGTCCCGTAATTATAGTAATATTTTACTACAGCCACAACAGAAATTTACCTCTTCACAGGTACGAAAACTTAAGGATTTTTATGAGGAATTTTTTGCTCAACCCTGTGGAGATAATGAACCTAAAGCTATTTATCAGAAAACGCAAGCAGCATTTCAGGAACTCAGCCAATCGATTCAAAAAACACTCTCAGAAATGGATAAATATCCTTTTTTATCGGCTTTAGAACCGGCTCGACAAACCCTGAATGATGTATGTAATAAGCCTTATGATTGGTATCTTACCGATTTAACCGAACGAGAGGATGAGTTATTAGATCTTAAAGGGGATGTAATAGATCCGATTCGGAGTTTTATGCAGGGGGAACAAAAACGGATTTATGATCGGGCTAAACTGTTATTAGAGACTCAAAAGCCCAATTTTAGTTATATCAACAGCGATAATCTATCTCAACTGAGAACAGTTCTCACGGATACCCAATGCTTTAAAGGAAGCCGGATGCAGCAGGTAAAGGGGTTAATAGAGTCGGTAGAGGCAGAAATTTCTAGCGAAGTTACCAAGGAAGTGGAACAAGCACAGGAAGAAATCGGGTTGTTACAAGAGCGAATGGGTAAAATGGCCGAGTTTTCCCAACTTTCTCCGGTGCAACAGCAGGAAATTCTGAAATCTTTTCAGGATTGTTGTGATTCTATTGCTCAAGAAGATTTGATTGCTATGATTCGCAGTACCCGTCAGAAGTTTGAAACGGATACCTATCCTCGGTTACTCTCAAAAATGACTAAGTTGACGGGGGTTGATGGGGTTTCTTCCCAAGCAACCCGTCGGGTTAAGGAGTCAGAAACTCAATATATACCCAGTCAGACAATTAAGGTTAATTTTGGCAAGGCATGGCTGGCAGATGAGGCGGATGTGGAGGAGTATCTCTCGGCAATGCGTGAGGCTTTAATGGCAGAAATTAAGGAAGGTAAACGGATTCAAATTTGAGAAGTGGGGTGTGGGGTTGTGGGAACTATTTACCACGATATAGAGATTACCGATTTCTTGATTGAGATGAAAAGATGATTACATCATTAGAACTGAGAAATTTTACAGCTTTTCGACGTTTAAAAATTGATTTTTCTCCGAAGATTAACGTCATTATTGGAGAAAATGGTACGGGAAAAACTCATTTGTTAAAAGTTGCTTATGCCCTTAGTTCTGGGTATAAACTGTTTAAACAGCCATCGGAGATGGAGGAGTCTGATTTAAGGGATTTTTTAACCGAGCGGTTAATTCGTCTTTTTCTTCCTTTAAATAATAAATTAGGAAAACTTCATCACACGGGAGCAGAAGAAAGGGCAGAATGTACTATTAACTTTTCCCTAGAGCAAATGCTGAAAATTAGTTTTTCTAAGAGTTCCCAATCTGTGCATATTATCGAGAATAAAAATTATGAGCAATACCAACAAACTCCTGTTTTTATTCCCGCTCAAGAATCTTTATCTTTTATGGAGGGAATGCTTAGTCTTTACGATAGGTATCAAATGACTTTTGATGAAACCTATCGAGATCTATGGTCACTGCTAGATTTACCTGTTATCCGGTCTGAAAATCTTCAGGAAAAATCTAAATGGGCGATGGAAGAAATTAAAAATATTTGTGGGGGAAAATTTATCTTTTATGGAGGAGGTAGGGTAAATTTTAAAGTCAAAAATATAGAATATTCTGTTAATGCAATCGCTGAAGGTTTTCGCAAGATGGGAGTATTATCTAGGTTATTAGAAACGGGTGCAATTCAACCGGGGATGAGTGGGACATTATTCTGGGATGAACCGGAAGGAAATATTAACCCTAAATTAATGAGGCTATTGGTAGAAATTTTACTAGAATTATCTCGTAATGGTCAACAAGTTATAGTGGCTACTCATGATTATGTTTTTTTAAAATGGTTTGATTTACTAATTGATGAAAAGAAAGATGATAAGATTACTTATCATAGTCTTTATCGGGAACAGGAAAATAATCAATTAAGGGTTAATAGCACCCATGAATATCTAGAAATTTACCCGAACCCAATTGATGAAGCTTTTGAGGCTTTAATCAATAATGAAATAGATAAAACTATGGGAGTTTTGGGGAAATGAAAATTGAATGTGATGGCTTTGAGTTTGATTTTCCTAATGCTTTAGATGTTTTTATTTTTGATGAAAAAGAAACCAATAAACTTCATTATCATGGGTTAAGTCATGCGATGAAAGCAGTAGATATTATCGTTGAGTTGACCGATTTTTATTTGTTTATTGAAGTTAAAAATTTCCATAAACCCGAACAGTATCAAGACTCTAGCTATTTTAATAATTTGCGAGAAACTCTTAAACATAAATATCGAGATTCTTGGTTATATCGTTGGTGTGAAAATAAAATTGATAAACCGATTAAATATCTCTGTTTACTCGAATTAGATACTCCTCTTTTATCTCGTATGAATAAGGAATTACGCCAACAAATCCCTATTGGTCAAAAAGGAAAAAGATGGAGTCAAGAAAATTGTAATAGTTGCATTGTGCTTAATTTTGCCATCTGGAATCAGCAATTTACAGCATGGCCGATAATAAGATTGTCTTGAGAAGTTTTCTTTTTTAGGATAAAATTGTCTTATGGATACATCAAGACTTAAAAAATTCGCTCAGTATGCCCGTCGTTATCTCAGAGAACAGATGACGACTAAGTTAGAAGTGGTCTTAGGTGAAAATAGCGCCGCAAGACGAGAAAATCCCAAAGCTATCAGCAAGTTAGCCGAAAAAATCGAAGTTTTAGGCAAAGAACAGCTTATTGAACAGGTTGCCTATACTTGGTTTAACCGTTTTTGTGCCTTGCGGTTTATGGATAGCAACCGCTATCACTCCATTAGGGTTGTGTCCGCTGCTGAGGGGCAGTTTCAGCCAGAAATCTTGGCTGAGGCGAAAACGGGACATATTGACGAGGAAATGCTCAATAAACAGGTCAGAAAGCAGATTTTTGATTTATTAAGCGGAACTGCACCGAGTTATGATGCTCAAGGGGAAGCCTATCGTTTATTAATTGTAGGAGTGTGTAATTATTATCATCAGTTGATGCCCTATTTATTTGAACGAATTGATGATTATACCGAGTTATTGATGCCCGATGATTTATTATCGGGTAATTCAATTTTAGCTTATACTCGTGAGGCAATGACTCCAGAAAATTGTGAGAGTGTGGAGGTGATTGGGTGGTTATATCAGTTTTATATCTCTGAGAAAAAAGACGAGGTTTTTGAGGGACTAAAAAATAATAAAAAAATCACTCCCCAGAATATTCCAGCGGCAACTCAGTTATTTACTCCTCATTGGATTGTCCGTTATTTAGTAGAAAATTCCCTGGGGCGTTTATGGATGTTAAACCGTCCTCAGTCTCGGTTAGTTGAGTCAATGTCCTATTATGTGGATAGTGGGAAGTGGGAAGTGGGAGATGGGTACTTAAAAATCAACTCGCCTGAAGATATAAAAATCTGTGATCCTGCTTGTGGTTCGGGACATATTTTAGTCTATGCTTTTGATTTACTTTATGCAATATATGAGGAAGAAGGTTATACAGCAAATGAGATTCCTAGCAAGATTTTAACCCATAATCTCTATGGCATAGAAATTGATGAACGGGCGGGAAGTTTGGCAGCATTTGCATTAACCATGAAAGCGAGGGAAAAGGAAAGACGATTTTTTCGTAAACCCATCCAGCCTAATATTTGTGTGTTGAAAAAAGTTGAGTTTTCTGAAAAAGAGCTACAGCCTTATCTAGATTTTGTCGGGCGCGATTTGTTTACTGCGCCTTTATTAGAAACACTACATGAGTTTAAGGAGGCGGATAATTTTGGGGCGTTAATTCGTCCTACGGTGACGGATGTACAGGGGATGATAGGGTTATTAAATGAGCGCAATGTCGCTAGTCAGTTATTGTTATATAAAACCCACGAGAAGGTAATAGATGTGTTAAATATGGCGGATTTTTTAAGTCCTAAGTATCACCTTGTTGTGGCTAATCCCCCCTATATGGGTAACAAGGGGATGAATAATCGGTTAAAGGCTTTTTTACAGGATAATTATAGTGAGGTAAAATCGGATCTATTTTCTGCTTTTATGGTGCGTTGTTTAGAATTATGTAAAAATAACGGGTTTACAGGATTTATGACTCCTTTTACTTGGATGTTTTTAAGTTCCTATGAAAAGTTACGCACAGGCATTTTAAGTAAAAGTACCATTACTTCTTTAGTTAGACCAGAATATCATGCTTTTTTTGAGTCTGCTTATGTTCCTATTTGTGCCTTTACTTTATATCAACAATTTTTACCCAATTATAAAGGGGCTTTTATTGATTTACAGCAGTTTTATGGTGTAGATATTCAACCCGTTAAAGCATTAGAAGCAATAAAAAATCCTAATTGTGGTTGGTTTTATTGCGCTTCTGCTAGTGATTTTAAGAAGATTCCAGGAAATGCGATCGCTTATTGGGTGAGTGATAGAGTCTTAGAAATTTTTGCTACTTCAGAAAAGTTAGAAAATATTGCTTCACCTAGACAAGGATTAGCAACAGCAGATAATGATCGATTTTTGCGTTTATGGTTTGAAGTTGAGTATCAAAATATTGGTTTTAATTTAGAAAATAGAAAACAAGCTCAAGAGTCTCAGAAAAAATGGTTTCCCTATAACAAAGGTGGTGAGTTTAGAAAATGGTATGGTAATCAAGAGTATTTAGTCAATTGGGAAAATGATGGACAAGAAATAAGAAATTTTGGTATAGAAAATGGTGGAAAAGCAAGATCAAGACCACAAAATACAGATTATTATTTTCAAGAAAGTATAACATGGTCTTTTGTTAGTTCATCCTGTTTTGGTGTTAGGTTTTCTCCTAAAGGCTTTATTTTTGATGTTGGTGGATCATCATTATTTACTGAGCAAGAAAATATGATGTTTTTAACTTCTCTTTTATGTTCAAAAATTGCCTTTGATTTGATGAAAATTATGAATCCTACCTTAAATTTTCAAGTAGGAAATGTTGCTAGTATTCCCATTGTAAAAAATAATAACTCTTTAATAGAAACTGTGGGGTTTAAAAGTATTAGTTTAAGTCGCCAAGACTGGAACTCATACGAAACCTCGTGGGATTTTACCACCCTTCCACTTTTGAGAGTGGGAAGTGAAAACCTAGAACAAAATCCCCGCTTTCCACTTTCCACTTCCCTGAAAGAAACCTATCAAAACCTCCGCCAGAAATGGCAAGAAATGACCTTAGAAATGCAGAAACTAGAGGAAGAAAATAACAGTATATTTATCGAAGCTTATGGACTACAAGACGAATTAACTCCCGAAGTTCTCTTAAAAGAAATCACCTTAACCTGTAACCCCCATTATCGTTATAACAGCGATAAACCCCAAGAAGAACTCGAAACCTTATTCTTAGCAGATACTATCAAAGAATTTATCTCCTACTCAGTGGGTTGTATGTTTGGACGTTATTCTCTTGATAAAGAAGGCTTAATTTTAGTCAACCAAGGGGAAACCTTGCAAGACTACCTTAAACAGATTCCAAACCCCACCTTTCCCCCAACAGAAACCAACGTTATCCCCATCCTTGAGGGGGACTGGTTTAGTGATGATATAACCGAAAAATTCTGGCAATTTCTGCGGCTCACATTTGGGGAGAAAAACTATCAACAAAACCTCAACTTTATCGAAGAAGCGATCGGGAAATCCCTAGAAAAATACTTTCTCAAAGACTTTTATGATGACCACACTAAACGTTATAAAAAACGTCCCATATATTGGTTATTTAGTAGCCCAAAAGGAACATTTAACGCCCTAATTTATCTCCATCGTTATCGCCCTGATACCGTTAATATCGTCCTTAATAGCTATCTGCGGGAATTTCGGCTTAAACTAGAAGTAAAACTAGACACCTTCCAACAAATAGAAATTAGTACAAGTGCAACTAAAACCGAAAAAACCAAAGCCCTACGAGAAAGCGAACAAATCAAAAAAATGATCGGAGAATTAGAAACCTACGAACAAGAAACCCTCTATCCTTTAGCCATCGCCCAGAAGGAAATAGAGCTTGATGATGGGGTAAAAGTCAACTATACTAAATTAGGTAAAGCCCTGAAAAATATAACAGGATTAGGTTAAAGTATGGATTACTTAACCAAAATTCATCTTAAATAAGCCATTATTAAAGTTTTAGAAGATTATCCAGATGGCTCTTCTAGTTTCTGTGTGATAAGTTTAACTTACATAGGATCGCTCAATCTTTGTGTCCTTTGTGTCTTTGTGGTTCGTTCCACTCCGTCGCCAAAAGGACTGTATCTTAGAACACATTTTACCCACCAAATCCAAGAGAGCCTCCAGATTCCCACTACCCACTTCCCACGTTATTAACGAAAAGAGGGGTATATTGATAATAAGACTCTAATCATGGCTCAGTATTAACGAAAACAATAACAACAATGAACCAGACACGAGCAGGTAGATATATAACGCAAATAGAAGGATATCAGGCCTTCATCCCTAATCCTCTGCCACCATCTCCTGAAATCGTCATGGATCAGGAAATGTGGCAACTTTTGTCCCAAGCTGATCGAGCATTGGGGCGGTTAGATGGTTCAACCGATGCACTACCCAACCCCGATCTCTTTGTATTTATGTATGTGCGGAAAGAAGCTGTCTTATCTAGTCAAATCGAAGGTACACAAGCATCTCTCATAGATGTCCTCGAATTTGAATCTCAAACCCTAGAACCCGAAAATCCTCAAGATGTGGCAGAAGTAGTCAATTATATCGCTGCCCTTAACTATGGATTAGAAAGGTTAGAAACCTTACCTGTTTCCTTACGATTAATTAGAGAAATTCATGAAAAACTCCTGCAAAATGTTAGGGGTTCAGAACGTAAACCGGGAGAATTTAGAGATCAACAAAATTGGATTGGTTTTGCAGGGTGTTCTCTCAAAGAAGCAACCTACATACCTCCACCGCCCTCAGACATGAAAACCGCCTTGGATAACTTGGAAAAATTCTTACATGATCCAAAACCTATGCCAATCTTAATTAAAATTGGATTAGCTCATGCTCAATTTGAGACTATTCATCCTTTTTTTGATGGTAATGGTAGAGTGGGACGTTTATTAATTACTTTTCTACTTTGTGAACAAAATATTTTAAAACAACCCTTACTTTATATTTCCTATTATTTTAAAAAATATCGCTCTCAATATTATGATTATCTTCAAGCTGTTCGGGATACTGGCAATTGGGAAATATGGCTAAAATTCTTTCTCAAAGGAATTTATGAAGTTGCTCAGGAAGCCTCTAATACAGCGAGAACAATTGTAACTATGAAAGAAAACCATCGTCAACTCTTACTTGAGAAAATGGGACGAAGATCTGGTAATGCGATCGCTTTACTTGAAAACCTTTATTTTCGCCCGATTGTTTCTATCGATCATGTTC
Source organism: Microcystis sp. M44BS1 (assembly GCF_020244875.1). Taxonomy (NCBI): domain Bacteria; kingdom Bacillati; phylum Cyanobacteriota; class Cyanophyceae; order Chroococcales; family Microcystaceae; genus Microcystis; species Microcystis sp. M44BS1. Next base: position 14,027 of record NZ_JADBVM010000092.1, on the reverse strand, counting down.
AAGAAATTACTCAATTATCCTATCCTAATGCTAATACTTTAGTTAAAAATTTTTGTTATTTAGGACTTTTAAAAGAAATCACGGGACAAAAAAGAAATCGGGCTTTTTCTTATGCACCCTACTTAGAAATTTTTAAAGATTAAAGATTAAAGAGTTTTGTATAATTTATTAATTTTGGAGGTTAACCCCTTGAATCAGCAGATTAAACAAGCCTTAACTAAACTTTTTGAGCGTTACCGGATTGTTTTTTGGTATGACACCGAAAAAGAGTTACGCTCAGATTTCGAGAGATTAGAATTAGAAAACATTGAAAAAATAGAGATAAAAAATAACGAATTTGGATTAAAATACCGAATTTTAAAAGAACAACCTCAACAAAAATTCCTCTTATACCATGAAGGCAAAGAACCAGAATATTTAGATAACTGGTTACTAGATGTGGAGTTAGCACAGGGAAAATTCAGCAGCGATCAAGTTTCTCTTTGGCTAAATGAATTAGAACTAGGGCCAGAATTTGCCGATGTGCTTGCTCCTCATCGTGAATTTTTTCTGTCTAATAAACGCCGAGAATCCCTAAAACAATTACTTCAACCCCATGACACAAAAACCAATATTCGCCTAAAAATGTTGGCGGTTTGTACTGCCGCACCTCCCCGTTTAGATTCCATTGTAGAACAACTCTTAAAAGAACACGCCGAACAACAATACGAAAAATTTAAACTCTGCGATCGCACTGGTTTAACTAAATTTCTTTGGCAACAAATGGAACAAGTTTATGGTTATCGTTCCTCAGAGTTAAGTATCAAAGACTTTGTCATACAACTCTTTAAATCCTGTTATAATTACGCCTTAGAAGGACAGGAAACACTAACACAAGATGCCCTGATTTTTTTCAACAGATGGAAAGATAGCCGTCAATTTGAAAAATCTTTTGAAAGCTTATCCGATCATTGTGCTGAAATTCTCAATATTAAGGAAAAACTCAACCAGCGACGTTATCAAGAACTTATCTCAATAGATTATTTTAGCTTAATTGACCTAAAAATAATTCATGATCTCATTCAAGCGGTTAGTAATCGAACCATTGCGACTCATGAAGTTATTAATATTGTGCGTCAGCGTCAACAAGGATACTGGTATCGAAAATTTAAACATTTGTACGAAGTTGTTAACTATGCCTCACAGTTTATTCAAGTCTTAGATGAAGCTAACTTATCCATCGAATCCCTCAAAGATGGCTTAGAAAAATATTGTCAATCTTGGTTTAAAATTGATCAACTCTACCGTAAATTTATTTATCATCTGGTGGCGGCTGCTCAACCTACTCTGACAGAAAAACTTAGTCAAGAAATTGAAAACCGTTATGTAAATTCCTATCTTTTAAACCTTAATAGTTCTTGGCAAGTCTTTGTTGATAGTGTCACCCAATGGAACAAGATAGAATTCTCTTCACAAAGGTCATTTTTTAGCAAATGGGTAGAACCATTTTTGAAAAAAGATAAAAAAGTTTGTGTCATTATTTCCGACGCTCTCCGCTATGAAATCGGGGATGAGTTAGTCAGTTTAATTCGTCAAGAGGATCGTTATGAAGCCACCCTAGAAGCTGCTATCACTCTCTTACCCAGTTATACTGCACTGGGAATGGCTGCCCTTTTGCCTAATCAAACACTAGAAATAATTGATGATTCTGTTTATGTAGATCAACAAGACTCTCAAGGAACAGAAAATCGGCGTAAAATTATCCAAAAAGCCTTTCAAAAGATACAAAAAAAAGCAACAGTTATTCAAGCCAAAGAACTATTAGAATTAAACCAGGATCGAAGTCGTTCCCTATTTCGAGATCACGATGTGGTTTATGTTTATCACAATCAAATTGATCAGATCGGAGATAAATTAGCAACAGAAAAACAAGTTTTTCAGGTGGTTGAAAACACCTTTTCTGAACTCGATAAGCTCATTAAAAAACTGACGGGAGCCAATGCCAGTAACCTATTGATTACGGCAGATCATGGGTTCATTTACCAACATAGTGATGTCGAGAATAGTGATTTTTCCACGGTGGAAGTCCTAGGGGATAAAATCATCAAAAAAAATAGGCGTTTTCTGATCGGTAAAGCACTAGAAGACTCCGATAGACTCAAAAAATTTAAAGCACAACAGATCGGTTTAACGGGAGAACTAGAAATCCAAATTCCCAAATCTATTAGTCGTTTACGAATCCAAGGATCGGGAAGTCGTTTTGTTCATGGTGGCGCAAGTTTACAGGAAATTATTATTCCCATTGTTAAAGTTAATAAAAAAAGACGAGGGGATCTTTCTACCGTGGAAGTGGAAATTATTCGTAACTCTACCTCAACCATTACATCAGGGCAACTAGCTGTTACTTTTTATCAACAAAAACCCGTCACCGATAAAGTTCAACCTCGTAGGCTAAAAGCTGGCATCTATACACCCATGGGAGAGTTAATTTCTGATCTCCACGAACTGACTTTTGATTCCCCATCGGAAAATCCAAGAGAGCGAGAATTTCCAGTAAGATTTATCCTAACCAGTCAAGGGAATAATATCAATAATCAAGAGGTATTATTACGATTAGAAGAAAAACTGACCAATACTTCCCATTTTACAGAATATAAATCTGTTTCCTATCCCATCCGTCGTTCCTTTACCGGTGATTTTGATTTTTAAGCACCCACACCCCACACCCCACTTCCCACGGGAGCATTTTTGGCGATTAATCCTGTTCCTCTAGCCATTTTTGCCAGATATCCGGACGACGTTCCTTCGTGCGATCGAGTTGTTGTTGATAGCGCCAATCAGCGATATCCTGATGATTACCCGATCGCAAAACCGGCGGCACTTGCCAACCGCGAAAGACCGGGGGCCGGGTATATTGGGGATAATCCAATAAACCTGCCTCAAAACTCTCCAATTTCAACGATTCTGCCTTACCTACCGTCCCAGGTAACAACCGCGTCACCCCGTTAATAATGGCTAAAGCAGGGATTTCCCCACAAGTTAGGACAAAATCCCCTAAAGATACCTCTCTAGTCACCAAATGCTCACAAACCCGCTCATCTACTCCTTCATAATGCCCACAGATGAGAATTAACTGCTGATAACTACTGGCCCAGGTTTTCAGTAAAGCTTGATTGAGAGGTTCCCCCTGGGGAGTCATCAGCACGATCTCCCGGGGTGGTAAAATTGCTAAAGACTCGATCGCCTCAAAAATTGGCTCTGGTTTTAATAACATTCCCACACCACCACCGTAGGGTTCATCATCGACACGACGGTGTTTATCGTGGGCAAAATCCCGAAGATTGACCAAATTTACCCTAGCGATGTCGCGTTCGAGAGCTTTTGCCAACAACCCCGACTGCAGCGGTGAAGTAAAAAAATCGGGAAAGAGAGTAATAATGTCAAACTGCACGGGGAAAATTAAGGCCTAGACTGGGATAGTGTTTAATGTATCATTGTGTCACGGATCGATCAGTTAAAATCTTGCTAATTTTGCGCCAGTCTATCTCAATAACATGATAGACTATGCTGTACTGTCTAGGGGTTTTTCTGGCTCTAGCTTGAGTGATCGAAGTCTAGCCTAGACTAAAAGTTAACTAACAGTCCGTCATTGCCAGTGGATCGAAGAAAATTGCTAAAATCGCCTCTACTATTGCTTGATGTCCCGAAAAATATTCCTAAACCGCATTTTTTTCCGTCAACCGCTCAGGGAAAATAACATCAAGATACCTGTACATCTTCCCGAAAAACCTTCCATCCCTAAAAATGTCTATTCGTTCAGTGACATGATCATCGAGCTAGAAACCCAACACCACCAAAATCCTACCCCCGTATCTCTCAAAACGGCGATTTTAGTCATTGGAGGTGCCGAGGATAAAGTCCACGGTAAAGAGATACTGCATACCTTTTGGAATCGCGCTGGGGGTAGCGAAGCAGTGATCGCTATTGTTCCCTCCGCTTCCAGAGAACCGGTTTTAATCGGCGATCGCTATCAGAAGATTTTCGAGGAAATGGGGGCAAAATACGTCAAAGTTATCGATATTCGCGATCGTGTGCAGGGAGAAGATGCCCAATTCCAAGCCTACATCGAAGAGTGTACAGGTGTATTTATGACCGGAGGCGACCAGCTGCGTTTATGCGGTTTGCTCTCCGATACCCCCCTGATGGAAAGGATCAGACAAAGAGTGCAACAGGGAGAACTGACCTTGGCTGGAACTAGCGCCGGGGCCGCCGTTATGGGTCATCACATGATTGCTGGGGGCAGCAGCGGGGAAGCACCCAATCGCGCTCTAGTGGATATGGCCATGGGATTAGGTCTCATTCCTGAAGTCATTGTCGATCAACACTTCCACAATCGCAACCGCATGGCCCGGCTAATGAGCGCTATCTCTGGTTATCCCGAACGTTTAGGAATTGGCATCGATGAGGATACCTGCGCTATGTTTGAACGGGATGGCACGATGACAGTAATCGGCTGCGGTACAGTGACGGTAATTGATGCTAGGGAAATGTCCCACACCAACCACCATCACGTCACCGCTAACGAACCCCTGAGTCTGCATAATTTGCGGGTGCATATTCTTTCCTACGGTGATGGCTATCATCTCAAAAAACAGCAAGTGATCGCTAAATTGGGGTAAAAAAACTCCTGAAAAACTGTTCACGATGAACAGTTTACCCATCTCGGAAAACCAGACAATAAACAACGGCTTCTTTGTGCTTCTCAACAGCGAACACCAGCATCATGAAAATTCTCAGAACCCAAACCCTGCGCGGTCCCAACTACTGGAGTATTCGTCGCGACAAGCTCATTGTTATGCGTCTGGATCTCGAGGATCTCGCAGAGAAGCCATCGAATGAAATCCCCGGCTTTTACGAGGGATTAATCGACGTTCTCCCCAGTTTAGTCGAACATTACTGCTCGCCCGGTTATCGCGGCGGTTTCTTTGAACGAGTCCGCACTGGCACTTATATGGGCCACATCATCGAACATATCGCCCTAGAATTGCAGGAATTGGCGGGAACTCCCGTCGGGTTTGGTCGCACTAGAAGCACCTCCACCCCCGGAGTCTATAACGTGGTATTTGAGTACGTTGAGGAGCAAGCGGGACGTTATGCGGGTCGGGCTGCCGTGCGTTTGTGTCAATCGATTGTCGATACGGGAACCTATCCTAAGGAAGAATTGGCCCAGGATTTAGCCGATTTACGCGATTTATGCAATAATGCCGCCCTCGGTCCGAGTACCGAAACCATCGTCAAAGAAGCACAAGCTAGAAATATCCCCTGGTTACTTCTGAGCGCTCGTGCCATGGTGCAATTGGGCTATGGCGTTCACCAAAAGCGCATTCAAGCCACTTTAAGCAGTTTTTCGGGGATTTTAGCCGTTGAGTTGGCCTGTGACAAGGAAGGCACGAAAACTATCCTCAAGGATGGTGGGATTCCCGTCCCCCGGGGTACGGTGATTCAATACTTGGATGAGTTGTCAGCGGCAATTGAGGAAGTGGGAGGGTTTCCCATCGTGATTAAACCCCTCGATGGCAACCACGGCCGGGGCATCAGCATCGACATCAAAAATCAACAGGAAGCAGAGGAAGCCTATGATCTGGCCAGTGCCGCCTCGAAAACCCGCAGCGTGATCGTAGAAAGGTACTATAAAGGCAGTGATCACCGAATTTTAGTCATCAATGGCAAAGTCGCCGCCGTGGCCGAACGGATCCCCGCTCACGTCGTCGGTGATGGGCGCTCAACTGTAGAAGAATTAATCGAAATTACTAATCAGGATCCCAACCGGGGTGACGGTCATGCCAACGTTTTAACTAAAATAACCATTGACAAAACCGCCCTTAATGTGCTAGGAAAACAGGGCTATGAATTAACCAGCATTTTACCCCAAGGAGCGATCGCCTATCTGCGGGCCACCGCTAATTTAAGCACCGGCGGCATCGCCGTGGATCGTACCGACGAAATTCACCCCGAAAACGTCTGGATCGCCCAAAGAGTGGCAAAATTAATCGGTTTGGACATTGCCGGTATCGATGTGGTGACAGATGATATCCGCAAACCCCTGAAAGAAGTGGACGGGGTGATCGTAGAAGTCAACGCCGCCCCCGGTTTTCGGATGCACGTCGCCCCCAGTCGCGGTTTACCCCGCAATATCGCCGCCCCAGTTATCGATATGTTATTCCCCCCCGGGACTCCCAGTCGCGTGCCAATTCTGGCGATTACGGGAACTAACGGCAAAACCACCACTAGCCGCTTAATTTCTCATATTTGCCGACAAACGGGGAAAATAGTCGGATTTACCACGACGGACGGCGTATATATCGATGATTATCTGGTAGAAAAGGGCGATAACACCGGTCCTTACAGTGCCAGTATGATTTTGAAGGATCCCACGGTGGAGATTGCCGTGTTGGAAACGGCCCGGGGTGGTATCCTGCGATCGGGTTTAGCCTTTAATCAGTGCGATGTGGGGGTGGTGTTAAATGTGGCCGCCGACCATTTGGGTATCGGTGATATCGACACCATCGAACAGATGGCGAAAGTAAAAAGCGTTATTGCCGAGGTGGTTAGCGCCGAGGGTTACGCGGTTTTAAATGCCGATGACCCCTTGACCGTTAGTATGGCCGAAAAAGTGAAGGGAAGAGTCGCTTATTTTTCCATGAGTCCCGATAACCCGATTATTCACGACCATATCCGTCGCGGTGGCATGGCCGCCATTTATGAGAATGGCTATCTGTCGATTCTAGAGGGAGAATGGACGCTGAGAATCGAGGAAGCGGTTAATATTCCCGTGACTATGCAGGGAATGGCTCCTTTTATGATTGCTAACGCCCTGGCCGCCTGTTTAGCCACTTTTGTGCAGGGTATCGATATCGAGTTAATTCGCCAAGGGGTGCGGACTTTTAAACCTTCCGTGGCCCAGACCCCCGGCAGGATGAACCTGTTTGACTTGGGACACCATCACGCTTTAATCGATTATGCCCATAATCCCGCCGGATACGAAGCCGTCGGCGGTTTTGTCGGCAATTGGTCCGGGGAAAAAGTCGGCGTGGTCGGGGGACCTGGCGATCGACGCGATGATGATTTAATTTTATTAGGGAAATTATCGGCGCTTATGTTCGATCGAATTATTGTTAAGGAAGATAACGATACTCGCGGTCGCCGCCGGGGGGAAGTGGCCGATTTAATTCTCCGGGGAATTAGCCAAGAAAATGCCAGTTTGCGTCCGGAAGTTATTCTCGATGAAACGGAGGCTTTAGAGAAGGCTTTAAGCACGGTTTCTGAGGGTGGTTTAGTGGTAATTTTCCCCGAAAGTGTCACCCAGGCGATCGATTTGATCGAGAAACATCGACCCGTTACCGATAATCAGGGTTAGAAGTTAGGATATTCTGCCTATAGAGTCACTTCTGGCCCGATGGCCTGTTCCCCTCTCTAGGCAATCGTTGATCTACAATGATTATTGTAGGCTTTCATCGAAGGAATAATAATATTGATGCAGTTATTCACCATCGGTCACTCTAATCACGAAATTGCCTCATTTATGCTTCTACTTAAGAAGCATAATATAACTGCCCTTGCTGATGTTCGTTCTCATCCTTATAGCCGATTTCTCAAGCATTTTAATCAGTCAATATTGTCAAATGCTTTAAAAAGTGAAGGCATTTACTATGTGTTTTTGGGCAAGGAATTAGGAGCCAGACCGAGCAGCCAAGAATGTTATGTCAATGGTCAAGCTTTATACGAAAAAATTGCGAAAACATCTGCTTTTAATCATGGAATTGAACGAATTTTACAGGGAGTGAAAAAACATCGAATTGCCCTTATGTGTGCGGAGAAAGACCCGATTGAATGTCATAGAGCGATTCTGGTTTGTCAACATCTACGTCATTGCGATTTAGATATTTATCATATTCTCAAAAATGGTGACTTGGAATCTCATGACCATCTGGAAGAAAGAATGCTGTTTAAACATAGTTTGACCGATTTTTCAGCAAGTAGTCAAAAAGAAATTCAGCTTTCTTTATTTGTCGAGCCAAATAGCAATCTTCTCACAAAAGCAGAATGTTTGGAGAAAGCTTATAAGCTTCAGGGTGATGCAATTGCTTATATAGAAACAAGTGGTAATCAAGATGAACAGGACAATCAATCTCTTTACAATCGGCTTTACTCAAAAGACTGCACAGAAGTTCTTTGATGACTTACAAAAAGCTGGTGTTAAGAGAGTTATAGATACTCGTTTAAATAATGTTTCCCAGTTAGCAGGATTTAGTAAAAAAGCTGACCTAGAATATTTTTTAAAAGTCATCGGTGGAATTGACTATGTTCATGTTTTAGACTTAGCTCCAACTCAAGATATTCTTGATGAATATAAAAAGAAAAAAGTTGATTGGACAATATACGAACAAAAATTTAGACAACTTATTAGTAGCCGGAGGATTGAAACAAAAGTTTCTCCAGATGTAATTAATAACGCTTGTTTACTCTGTAGTGAGGCAAAACCTCATAATTGTCACCGTCGTTTAGTGGCGGAATATTTAAAGGAGAAATGGGGGAATATCAATATATGTCATCTCTGAAAAAAATTGTCTGTCTTGCTAATTCATGGAAATTAAATGAACGCTGTATCGCTGGAATTGATATTAGTTCAGGAAATTGGGTTCGTCCTGTGTGTGATTCTCTTTATCCAGAAGATGGCAGGGTTCCACGATCAGTTAGACTAATTTCTGATAAAGAACCAAAAGTTTTAGATATTCTCGAAATTCCCCTTGCTGATACTGGCAATGATTTTGGGTTTGAATCGGAAAATCTTTCCGTTTTACCCGGTGAATGGAAATGTGTAGGTAGATTCAATATCAATGATTTGGGAAAGTATTGTAGAACCCCAACAAAAATACTGCACAATTCAATTAAATATGTTAATCCTTCTTATTTGAAAAACCTTAATTTCAATCAACGTTATACTCTCCAGTTGATTCATGTGCAGAGTTTTAGAGTATATCAAAAAGAAAATTCAAAAGGAAATTTTGAGTGGCGTGGCACAATTACAACAGCGAATGGTAACAGTTTGACAGAAGCAAAGATAACTGATCCCGTATTTGTCGAGAAATTAAATACAGGCTATCAACCTCAGCAAAACTGTTTTGTTACCGTCAGTCTTAGTCTGACTTGGGTCTCTTCGGCAAATTGGGAAGGAGAAGCTCCCTGCTGGAAATTAATAGCAGCTGTAATTGAATTATAGGAATTACGGCTAGACAACTTTTTTATAGGTTGTTTGCTCGAAAAAATCTCTGTTCGTGAAATTTTCAGAGCTATGAACAGTGGAGTTTAACAGACTGAAGTGGGCGGGGTAAATCCCCAGTATTCTACCAGTAAATTTAGCATAAATGCTGGAGCGATCAAGGGAAAATAAACTGGTAGAATCTGAATAGAAGTGGTTACTTTGGCGATCGCTAATACTGCATCGAAATTTTCGCCGCGGGTAATCAAGCGATCAAAAGTAGATGAATTCATGGGGAGATTCTTAGATGTTCGCCGCCGATACTCAAGCAATTCTCTTGCTTTGTGCCAATTTTGGACAAAATCGCCCTACAACCAGATATGAAGATTGCTAAACTGGATTCTTGGCATCTTTTTTCCCTACTCAACTGAAATCGTCTAAAACTGACTGAAAGTGTCGGCTAATTTATCAGCAATTCCCTCGATCCAAATTTCATCTTGTTTAGTATAACTGCGCGGCGCATTTGCCGCCAAAATTAACACCCCTTCCTTACCGATGGGTTGACAGATTAAGCCCTGGGTGTTTTCTGGCAAATAGTCAAACTCGATTTTAGCGGGATATAAATTTAAATTAACTAAATAAACGGCTTTACCGGTTTCTAAAACTCTTTTGATAATATTACTAACTTTAACTTCAGAATTCTGGCTTAAGATACCGCGACGTAATAAAACTTCTCCCCGATAATAAACGATCAGAGATTTTGTCACGGTGTTAGTTAAAAGTAAATGGGAAGCCCAAGCAAGCTCAATTTTAACCGGTTCTGGCAAATCTGGGGCAAATTCCAGACCTTCGCGCCCGATTAATTCCACAGCATCCGGTAAGCGGGGTTGAACTCTTTGCCAGATTAAACCCACCAAAATTAAAACCCCACTCAAAATCACTCCCATCACATCGGAACGCGCTTGCGATGGGGTTAAATCGGCAGTGGCAAAACGATTAAACATTAATACCGTACCCCCGACGATGCCGGCGAACAGGGGTAACAGTCTTAAAATACGATTGGGATCAGCTGGTGCCATAGCTGAAAACTATTCCTCGTCTAGTTCTAAAATCCGCTGGAAAAGATAGCCTGTACCTCTAGCGGTGAGAATTAACTCAGGATTGCTGGGATCATCTTCTAATTTGGCTCGTAAACGGGAAATATGCACATCTACCACCCGCGTATCCACATGACGTTCGGGGGTATAACCCCAAACTTCCTGAAGGATTTCCGAGCGGGAAAAAGCTTCTCCCGAGCGACTGACCAATAATTCCAGTAAACTAAATTCCATACCAGTCAGACGGATGCGTTCATCCCCCTTATAAACTTGGCGTTTATTGGTATCGATTTTAATGGAACCGATATGAATCACACCGGAACTAGGAATCCCCGGAGCGCCATTTTTCTCTACCCGACGCAACACCGAACGAATCCGCGCCTCGAGTTCTTTGGGAGAAAAAGGTTTAACTACATAGTCATCCGCGCCCAATTCTAGCCCGGTAATTCGATCGGCCACATCCCCCAAAGCGGTTAACATAATGATAGGAATATCCGATTCTTTGCGGAGTTCCTGACAGACACCGTAACCGTCTAATTTCGGCATCATCACATCCAAAACCACTAAATCGGGTTCGGCGGTGCGGAAGGTTTCTAAAGCTTCCTCTCCGTCGGCGGCGGTGACGACTTCATAACCAATCATCGACAAACGAGTCTCTAAGATACGACGGATGCTGGCTTCATCATCAACAACGAGAATTTTTTCCTTCTGGTTCTCCAACTGAATTAACACTCCTTAGTTAAATAGTGTGATGAATTTTAAAGTTAAATAACGAGCGTTCCTGTTTATAGAATATCCTTTGGCCGTTATCATTAAGCCTAAATTTCTTATTTTATTTCTTTTATGGCAATTATCAATAACTTTAGGATCTTCCTTCCCCTCTATCATACTTAATTAAATTTGACAAGAGAATTGATCCTCAAACCACTTTTCTTCAACTTTTCTTAAAAAACATGGCGAAATCGCGAACAATATATATCTGTAGCGCTTGTGGGGCGGAATCTCCCCAATGGTTGGGAAAATGCCCCAGTTGTGACACCTACGGGACGCTAGAAGAACAAGTGATGGCTGGTGGCAATAATCCGGCGGGAAATCGCCCAGGATGGCAAAATAGTCGCCCAAATAACGGCAAAGGGCAACGCAACCCGCAACCGCGCATCTCGGTGCGCTTCTCGGAAATTACCCAGTATGAACAGGAACGTTTTCCCTCTGGTTACGGGGAATTCGATCGCGTTCTCGGTGGTGGCATCGTCCCCGGTTCTCTTGTACTAATCGGCGGCGATCCGGGTATCGGCAAATCGACGCTTTTACTGCAAGTTACCAACCAACTCGCCCAAAGATTACCGCGCATCCTCTACGTTTCCGCCGAAGAATCGGGACAACAGATTAAACTGCGGGCTGCCCGTTTAGGGGTGGGAGTGGTTCCCGTGGAGTCGGAAAATAATGGCAATGGCAAGGAGAACAAAGCCTCTGAATCAACCGCAGAACTCGATAATCATCTCTATGTTCTGCCAGAAACTGATTTAGAGGAAATTTTGCGGGAATTAGAATCTCTACGCCCACAGGTGGCGGTAATTGACAGTATTCAAACTCTTTATTTTGGGGCGTTAACTTCCGCACCGGGATCCGTCGCCCAAGTTCGCGAATGTACCTCCGCCTTGATGCAGGTGGCAAAACGGGAGAATATTACTTTATTAATTGTCGGTCATGTGACTAAAGAAGGGGCGATCGCAGGTCCGCGAGTTTTGGAACATTTGGTCGATACGGTGTTATATTTTGAAGGCGATCGCTATGCCTCCCATCGTCTCTTAAGATCCGTGAAAAACCGTTTTGGAGCAACCCATGAGATCGGTATTTTCGAGATGGTGGATCACGGTTTGGTGGAAGTGGAAAACCCCTCAGAATTGTTTTTAGGCAATCGCGACGAATTTTCCCCGGGTACGGCGACGGTGGTAGCCTGTGAAGGTACACGCCCGATTGTGGTGGAGTTACAGGCATTAGTTAGCCCTACCAGTTATGCTTCCCCCCGAAGATCGACTACTGGCATAGAATACAACCGATTACAGCAAATTCTCGCCGTTTTAGAAAAGCGCGTCGGCATTCCTTTATCGAAATTAGATGCCTATGTTGCCTCCGCGGGAGGGTTGGGAGTGGAAGAACCGGCGGCGGATTTGGGAGTTGCGATCGCTGTTGTCGCTAGTTTTCGCGATCGAGTCGTGGATCCGCGCACAGTCTTAATCGGGGAAGTGGGATTAGGCGGACAAGTGCGCTTAGTGTCGCAAATGGAACTAAGATTAAAAGAAGCGGCGAAATTGGGCTTTAAACGGGCAATTGTCCCCAGAGGTCAAGTTTATCCCGAAGATGTGGGCTTAGAAATTGTTCCAGTCGGTAAGGTAATCGAGGCAATTGTCGCCGCAATTCCCCCCCAGCAGCGCTTTGGGGAAGATCTGGAAGACGAGGAAGGGGAAGGGCAAGAATAACGGTACAATGCTAAAAAAGATTAAATTACTTGGGAGATTTTCACCATGTCTGTGTTAGCTGTTGCCGCTTTAGCGGGTTATCTGATCGTTTTTACCGGAATTGCCCTCGGTCTCTTTTTCGGTCTGCGCTCCGCTAAAATTATCTAGTATATAAAAGCTGTAGTGATCGGTTTAACTGGTCACTATTGCCAATTCTAGGGGAAATAAAAAATGACTGTTATTCCCGACTTAAAAACTCTCTACGAAATTGATGATTCCCTCTGGTTAGAAGAAACTATAGAACTGCTCAAGGCTAAAAATTTTGAAGCGCTAGACTTAGAAAACTTAATCGAGGACTTAGAAGACTTGGGAAACGAAAAAAAGTTTCGTGTTGCTAGTTTTTTACAGCAAATTATTCGTCATGCTTTGTTACTGCAATTTTGGACAAGGGAAAGAGAATATAATCAGGCTCATTGGCAAGCAGAGATAATAAGTTTTCAATATCAGTTACAGCGCTATTTAACCACAAATCTTCGCAAATATCTAGAACAGGAATTTGAGCAAATTTACTTTGAGTCCCGGCAATACGTTCGTAAAAAAACTGATAATCAAGTCAACTTTCCCGATACTTGTCCCTACAGTTTAGAAGAACTTCTCGATCCTAATTGGCTACCATCTTACGAATAAAGGAGATAAAAAATGACTGTTATTCCCGACTTAAAAACTCTCTACGAAATTGATGATTCTCTCTGGTTAGAAGAAACCATCGAACTCTTAAAAGCGAAAAGATTTGACGCTTTAGATTTAGAAAACTTAATCGAGGAGTTAGAAGACTTGGGAAACGAGAAAAAGTTTCGTGCTGCTAGTTTTTTACAGCAAATAATCAGACATTGTTTATTATTACAATTTTGGACAAGGGAAAGAGAATATAATCAGGATCACTGGGAGTTAGAAATAGTCAACTTTCAAATTCAGCTAAAAAGAGGCTTAACCACCAATCTCCGTAATTATTTACAAAATGAATTAACTAGCATTTATGAAGATGCAGTTTTCTTTGTGCGGAAAAAGACAAAGAATAAAGTTACTTTCCCTGATACTTGTCCCTACAGTTTAGCAGAACTTCTCGATCCTAATTGGCTACCACCTTACGAATAAAGGAGATAAAAAATGACTGTTATTCCCGACTTAAAAACTCTCTACGAAATTGATGATTCTCTTTGGTTAGAAGAAACC